>NZ_RIBZ01000152.1:0-13736 GCF_003721215.1 Streptomyces botrytidirepellens | reverse complement strand
CGCCCCGGACCCCGGTCCTCAATCGCCGGACGGGCTGGAAAACCAGCCCGTCCAGGGGGCACCTCCCAGCGGTAGCTGGGGGAGATTGAGGACACGCCCGGAGGGCGTCCGGGGGTCCAGGGGGCGGAGCCCCTTGGTTCGGGAAGGGGCGGGTAGGGGACAAGCCCCCGGCAGGGCGAACCGACCCGCACCCCTAAACCCACGCCTCCCCATCCGGGTACGCATACGCCTGCAGCGCCTCCGGCCGCAGCGCCGAGCTGAAGCCGGGCGCAGTCGGAACCCGGTAGCGCCCACCGGTGACGATCGCCGGGTCGAGGAAGTGCTCATGCAAATGGTCGGCGTATTCGACGGCCCGGTCCCGCCAGGTGCCCGAGACCGCGACGTAGTCGAACATGGCCAGGTGCCGGACCAGCTCGCACAGTCCGACGCCGCCCGCGTGCGGCCACACCGGAACCCCGAACTCGGCGGCCAGCAGCAGGATCGCGAGGTTCTCGTTGACCCCGCCGACCCGGCAGGCGTCCAGCTGAAGCACATCGAGGGCACCCGCTTGCAGCAGCTGCTTGAAGATGACCCGGTTGGCCGTGTGCTCGCCCGCCGCGACCTTCACGGGTGCGACGGCCCGACGGATCGCGGCCAGGCCGATGATCTCGTCCGGGCTGGTGGGTTCCTCGATCCAGTACGGGTCGAACCGGGCCAGCGCCCGGGTGCGCTCGACCGCCTCGCCGACCTCCCAGCGCTGGTTGGCGTCGAGCGCCAGCCGGATGTCCGGGCCGATGGCCTCGCGCGCGATCCGGCAGCGCCGGATGTCGTCGGCCGGGGAGGCGCCGACCTTGAGCTTGATCTGGGTGAAGCCGTCGGCGACGGCCGCCCGCGAGGTCCGGGCGAGCCGGTCGTCGTCGTAGCCGAGCCAGCCGCAGGAGGTGAGGTACGCCGGGTAGCCCTCGGCCCGCAGCCGGGCCTCGCGCCCGGCCTTGCCGGGTGCGGCACGGCGCAGGATCCGCAGGGCGTCGTCGGGGGTCAGCGCGTCGGAGAGGTAGCGGAAGTCGGTGAGCGCGACCAGCTCCTCGGGGGCCATGTCGGACAGCAGCTTCCACAGTGGTTTCCCGGCCCGCTTGGCGGTGAGGTCCCACAGGGCGTTCATCACCGCCGCGACGGCCATGTGGGTGACGCCCTTCTCGGGGCCCAGCCAGCGCAGCTGCCCGTCGTCGACGAGCCCCCGGTAGACGTCGGCCAGCCCGGCGGGCAGGGCGGGCAGCTCGGCGCCGACCAGTAGCGGACGCAGCGCGTCGATCGCCGCGACCTCGACCTCGTTGCCGCGGCCGATGGTGAAGCAGAAGCCGTGCCCCTCCAGGTCGTCCCCGGCGTCGGTGCGGACGATGACGTACGCGGCGGAGTAGTCCGGGTCGGGGTGGCTGGCGTCGGAGCCGTGGAGCCGGCGTGAGGTGGGGAAGCGGATGTCGTGGGTGTCGAGTGCCGTGATCCGCGTCCTGGTCGCCGTGCGTGCTGCGGGCCGCCCTATCGTCGCCATCGCGCGTCACACCCCGTCCCTTCGCCCCCTCAGTCGCAGTCTCCGACCTGGGCGACGAAAAGTCCATATATGGGCAAAGTGGGCATGGGTTGGCCGGATCCCTTCGCCGAACGGCTGGATCATTCGCCGCATCAGAACCCTTGACAACGCTTTGGCGCACGGCTCAGGATCCTCGAGTGAACTTGTCAGACAGCCAGACAGGCGCAGAATCGTTTCCTCGTCGGGTGAGTGCCATGGAGGCGGTCCTCAGCCACCTCCGGGGCGCCATCGAGCGCGGCGACTACGCGGTAGGGGACAAACTCCCCTCCGAGGCCGAGCTGTGCCGTCGCCTGGAGGTGAGCCGCCCGGTGCTCCGCGAGGCCCTGCGGGCCTTGCAGACCATGGGGCTCACCGCCTCGCGCACCGGCAAGGGCACCTTCGTCATCTCCAGCGGTCCGGTGGAGGATCCCACCTTCGGCGACTACGCCGCGAGTGACCTGCTGGAGGTGCGGCGGCACATCGAGATCCCCGTCGCGGGGTACGCGGCCGTGCGCCGCTCCGCCGAGGATCTCGACCACCTGTCCCATCTGCTGGACCGGATGGAGCGGGAGACCGACACCACCGCCTGGGTGGCGATGGACACCACGTTCCATCTCGCCGTCGCCCAGGCGGCGCAGAACCCGGTCTTCCGCCGGGTCATCGAGGAGATCCGTGACGCCCTGGCACGGCAGTCGGCATTTCTCAATGAACTCGGCGGCCGCCGGGAGCAGTCCAACCGAGAACACCGGGCGATCGTCGAGGCGCTCGCCGACGGGTCCGAACCCGACGCGGTGGCGGCGATGACCCACCACCTCGAACGGGTCGAGACCACCCTGACCTCCATCGTGCGCCCCGTTTCGGCGGACGGCGTGTGATACGTACCAACGGAAGGCGGACAGCAGGCGTGAGCGAGCAGTCCCTCCGGCAGGAAGAACGCCACGACCACGGGCCGGACCAGCCCCAGCACATCGACGCCGGCGACGCCGGCTACAGCAAGTCCCTCAAGGCCCGGCACGTCAACATGATCGCCATCGGCGGTGCCATCGGCACCGGGCTGTTTCTCGGCGCCGGGGGGCGCCTGAAGGACGCCGGGCCCTCGCTGGCCCTGGCGTACGCGGTCTGCGGCGTCTTCGCCTTCCTGGTGGTGCGGGCCCTCGGCGAGCTGGTGCTGCACCGGCCGTCCTCGGGCGCGTTCGTCTCCTACGCCCGGGAGTTCCTCGGCGAGAAGGGCGCGTACGTCGCCGGGTGGATGTATTTCCTCAACTGGTCCACCACCGGCATCGCCGACATCACCGCCGTCGCGACGTACACCCACTACTGGGGCATGTTCACCGACATCCCGCAGTGGGTGATCGCGCTGATCGCGCTCGCCGTCGTGCTGGCGGTGAACCTGATCTCCGTGAAGATCTTCGGTGAGCTGGAGTTCTGGTTCGCCATCATCAAGGTCAGCGCCCTCGTCGTCTTCATGGCGATCGGCATCTTCCTGCTGGTCAGCCGCCATCCCGTGGACGGCCACGCCACCGGCCCCAGCCTGATCACCGAGCACGGCGGACTGTTCCCGCACGGCGCGCTGCCCATGCTGCTGGTCATCCAGGGCGTCGTCTTCGCCTACGCCTCCGTCGAACTCGTCGGCGTCACCGCGGGCGAGACGCAGGAGCCCGAGAAGATCATGCCCAAGGCGATCAACTCCATCATGTGGCGCGTCGCCGTCTTCTACGTCGGCTCCGTGGTGCTGCTCTCCCTGCTGATGCCCGCCGGCGCCTACTCCGCCGACCAGAGCCCCTTCGTCACCGTGCTCTCCAAGCTCGGCGTGCCCGCGGCGGGCGATGTGATGAACCTCGTCGTCCTCACCGCCGCGATGTCCAGCCTCAACTCCGGCCTCTACTCCACCGGCCGGATCCTGCGCTCGATGGCCATGGCGGGCTCCGCGCCCAAGTTCACCGGCGCGATGAGCCGCACCCAGGTGCCCTACGGCGGCATCCTCCTCACCTCGGCCGTCTGTGTGCTGGGCGTCGGCCTCAACTACGTCGTGCCCAGCGAGGCGTTCGAGATCGTGCTCAACTTCGCGGCGCTCGGCATCCTCTCCACCTGGGCGATCATCATGATCTGCCACCTGCTCTTCTGGCGCCGCGCCCAGGCCGGCCAGGTCACCCGGCCCGGCTACCGGCTGCCCGGTTCGCCGTACACCGAAATCGTCACCCTCGGCTTCCTCTTCTCCGTCATGGTCCTGATGTGGGCCGACGGCGGACCCAGCCGGCTCACCGTCATGGCGCTCCCGGGCATCGCGCTGGCGCTGGTCATCGGCTGGTTCTGTACCAGGGGCCGGGTGAACGCCGTCCGCGACGAGGCGGCGACCAAGCGGTAGACCGGCCCGGCCAGGACGGCCTGCCCCGACCAGGCGGATGAACCACCCCCTGAACCACCCCGACGACCGGAGCATCACCACCACCATGAACACCACCACCGGGCAGCACACCGACGACGCTCGCCACACCCCGGCCGAGCCCCCCGTCATCCGCGAACCCCGCCACGTGCCGCTCGCCCATGTCGTCCGCGCCGGTGTGATCGAGGGCGTGCACCACGGGTCGGCGGTCGTCCTGGCCGCCGACGGCCGGGTCGCGTTCCAGGCCGGTGACATCGACGCGGCGTTCTACCCGCGGTCCGCGCTCAAGCCCGTCCAGGCCGTCGCGCTGCTGCGGGCCGGGCTGCCGCTGGACGGCGCGCTGCTCTCGCTCACCGCCGCCAGCCACTCCGGCCAGGACACCCATCTGGCCGGTGCCCGGCGCATCCTGGAGGAGGCGGGCCTCACCGAGGACGAGCTGCGCAACACCCCCGACCTGCCGTACGGCTCCGCGATGCGCGAAGCGTGGCTGCGGGCCGACCGCAAGCCCACCCGGCTGGCCCAGAACTGCTCCGGCAAGCACGCCGCGATGCTGTACACCGCGAAGCTGCGCGGCTGGTCGCTGGAGGACTACCTCGACCCGGCCCACCCGCTCCAGCAGGTGATCGCCGAGACCGTGGAGGACCTCACCGGCCAGCGCGTCGCCCAGGTGACCGTCGACGGCTGCGGCGCGCCGCTGTTCTCCGTCTCCCCGCTGGGCCTGGCCCGCGCCGCCGCCGCCATCGCCTCGGCCGCCCCGGACACCCCCGAGGGCCGGGTCGCGGACGCCATGCGCACGTACCCCGAGATGGCGTCCGGCGACGACCGGGACGTCGCCCTGCTGATGCGCAAGGTCCCCGGGCTGCTGGCCAAGGACGGCTTCGAGGGCGTGCAGATGGCCGGGCTGTCCGACGGACAGGCCGTCGTCGTCAAGATCGCCGACGGCGCCGACCGCGCCCGGATGCCGGTCACCGCGGCCGCTCTCGCGCACTGCGGCATAGGCGCCGACGTCCTCGGCGAGTTCGCCACCGCCCCGGTCGTCGGCGGCGACACCACGGTCGGCCGTCTGCACGCCACGGACACCCTCGCGCTGCCCGCCGCCTGATCCGCCCACCCCACTCTCACCCAAGGAACCCTGCACAGCCATGACCGCTGACTCCGGCTACCGCCGCGAACACGATCTGCTCGGCGACCGCGACGTCCCCGCCGACGCGTACTGGGGCGTCCACACGCTGCGGGCCTCCGAGAACTTCCCCATCACCGGCACCTCCATCTCCGCCTACCCGCACCTCATCAACGCCCTGGCGGCCGTCAAGGAGGCCGCGGCCCGCGCCAACGAGGACCTGGGCCTGCTCTCCTCGCTCAAGGCCGACGCCATCGCCGCCGCCTGCCAGGAGATACGCCGCGGCGAGNGACGCCATCGCCGCCGCCTGCCAGGAGATACGCCGCGGCGAGCTGCACGACCAGTTCACCGTGGACGTGATCCAGGGCGGCGCCGGGACCTCGACCAACATGAACGCCAACGAGGTCATCGCCAACCGGGCGCTGGAGATCCTCGGCCACGAAAAGGGCGAGTACGGCATCCTCCACCCCAACGAGGACGTCAACCTCAGCCAGTCCACCAACGACGTCTACCCGACCGCCGTCAACGTCTCCACCATCATCGCCGTCCGCGAGCTGCACGCGGCCATGGAGACGCTGCGCCGGGCCTTCGCCGCCAAGGCCGAGGAGTTCCGCGAGATCCTGAAGATGGGCCGCACCCAGCTCCAGGACGCGGTGCCGATGACGCTGGGTCAGGAGTTCTCCTCGTACGCCGTGATGCTGGAGGAGGACCAGAGCCGGCTGCTGGAGGCCTCCGGCCTGGTGCACGAGATCAACCTCGGCGCCACCGCGATCGGCACCGGCCTCAACGCCCCGAAGGGCTACGCGGAGGCCGCCCGCGGCCACCTGGAGGACATCACCGGGCTGCCGCTGATCACCGCCGCCAATCTGGTCGAGGCCACCCAGGACTGCGGGGCGTTCGTCCATCTGTCCGGCGTGCTCAAGCGCATCGCGGTCAAGCTCTCCAAGAGCTGCAACGACCTGCGGCTGCTCTCCTCCGGTCCGCGTGCCGGGCTCAATGAGATCAACTTGCCGCCGGTGCAGGCGGGTTCCAGCATCATGCCCGGCAAGGTCAACCCGGTCATCCCCGAGGTCGTCAACCAGGTGGCCTTCGAGGTGATCGGCAACGACGTGGCCATCACGATGGCCGCCGAGGCCGGACAGCTCCAGCTGAACGCCTTCGAGCCGATCATCCTGCACTCCCTCTCGGAGAGCGTCACCCATCTGCGGGCCGCCTGCCTGGTGCTGGCCGACCGCTGCGTCGCGGGCATCACCGCCAACGCCGACGAGCTGCGCGCCACCGTCGAGAACTCCATCGGCCTGGTCACCGCCCTCAACCCGTACATCGGCTACAGCGCGGCCACCAGCATCGCCAAGGAGGCCCTCGCCACCGGCCGCGGCGTCGCCGAACTCGTCCTGGAGAAGGGCCTGCTGCCCGCCGAACGCCTCGCCGAGGTGCTCAGCCCGGAGGAGGTCGCGGGCACGCGCTGACCCCGGGAAGCGCGGGCCTCTAGAAGAGGGGTTCCGTTCGCATGCGGGTGACGGCGGGGGCCACGCTGAACGGCAGGAGATCCTGCCGGCGGTCCGGACTCCGCACCTCGACGCGGATCCGGTCCGCGAACCGGTAGGGGCGGTGCGTGAGCACCGCCCCGAGCCGTCCGCGCAGCCGGGACATCGCCGCCCGCACGGTGACCGTCCGCGTCGGGTCGCCGAACAGGTCGTGGGCGAGCTGCGCCGCGGTGCGCCCCTCGGGGTGCGCGGCGAGCACCAGCAGCAGTTCGGCGTGGCGGGCGCTGAGCCCATGGGTCCAGGCGCCGGAGGGGCCGGAGAAGGTCAGCGACCAGTGGTGCGGGTGGCGTACGTCCAGCACCAGGTGCCCCGGCCCGGCGGGCGCCGCCGGGTCGCCGTCCTCGCCGTCGAGCACCCGCAGCAGATGGCCGCCGGGCAGCGGTTCCACCGCGCAGGTGCCGAGCGACGGCAGCCAGACCGGCCCGTACGGCGCCTCCCGGGCCGCCTTCGGCAGCGGCAGCCGGTGGTCCTGCGGGCTGATCCCGGTGACGGCGGCGACCCAGCCGTGCCGGTCCACCACGGCCGCCTTGCCCGGGATGCGCGCGAGGACGGGCGCGGCGAGGGCGCGCAGCGCGTCCAGTTCGCGGCTGTGGGCCAGCCGCAGTTCGCCCTCGGCCCACCGGGCGGTGGCCGTGACCAGGGAGAGCACGGTGGGGTGGGCGGTGGGGGCGGGGCCGCTGATGTCGATGACGCCGAGCAGCTGCCCGTCCCGGGGGTCGCGTACCGGCGCGGCGGCGCAGCTCCAGGTGTGGAAGGCGCGGACGAAGTGCTCCGCGGAGTGCACCCGCACCGGCGCCCGGACGGCCAGCGCGGTGCCGATCCCGCTGGTCCCGGCCGTCTCCTCGGCCCAGTGCGCGCCCTCGGTGAGGGCGATCCCCTCCGCGTGCCGGCGGATGCCGCGGTGGCCGTCGATCCAGAGCACCCGGCCGTCGGCATCCGCGATGATCATGATGTGCCCGGCCGCTTCCGCCGCCTCCAGCAGCCCGCTGTGCAGCGTGGGCAGCACGTCCGCCAGCCGGGTCGCCTGCCGTCGCCGCTCCAGCTCGTCCAGGCTGAGCAGCCCCCGGTCGTGACCGCGGTCCGGGTCCAGGCCCAGCCGCAGCATCCGGTCCCAGGACTGGCCGATCACCGGGCGCGCGGGCAGCGGGAGCCTGCCGCGGCTCAGCGCGGCGTCCCGCATGACCGCCATCAGCCGGGCCGACTCGGCGGGGCTCAGCGCCGCCAGGGAGTCGGCGGGGCGCGTGGCTTCAGTTCGCATGGATTGCGGCCTTTCGTTCCGCCGCGGGGCCCGCCACGGCGGCGGGCCGCGGCGTCCGCCTGACGCCGAATGCCATGGTGCAGCCTCAAGTCCGCAACGAACAGGGCTTCGTGCCGCCGATTGTAGTGAAGGCGGCCGGTCCTCACGGACCCTAGGGGGCGTCTCGCCGATCATGCCGGGCTGATCGACAAGACACCCCCGAGGCGTGCGCGGGCGGTCAGCCGTCGGCGGCGGACAGGGACTGCTCCGCCCAGATCGTCTTGCCGGTGCCGGTCTGCCGGGTGCCCCAGCTCTGCGTCAGCTGGGCCACCAGCAGCAGCCCGCGGCCGCCCTCGTCGAAGGTGCGGGCCCGGCGCAGATGCGGGGCGGTGCCGCTGCCGTCGGACACCTCACAGATCAGGGTGCGGTCGTGGATCAGCCGCAGCTGGATGGGCGCCTTGGCGTGCCGGATGGCGTTGGTGATCAGCTCGCTCACCACCAGCTCGGTGGTGAACACGGCCTCGCCCAGACCCCACGCCTCCAACTGCGCCGAGGCGTCCCGGCGGGCCTGCGCCACCACGGAGGGGTCGGCCGGCAGGTCCCAGGTGGCCACGTGACCCGCGTCCAGGGCCCGGGTGCGGGCGAGCAGCAGCGCCACGTCGTCCTCCGGGCGGCTGGGCAGCATCTTGCTGATCACGACGTCACAGGCGGCCTCCAGCGACTCCGCGGGCTGGGCCAGCGCGGACCGCAGCGTGTCCAGCGCCCGGTCGATGTCCTGGTCACGGGACTCGATCAGCCCGTCCGTGTACAGCGCGAGCAGACTGCCCTCCGCGAGCTCCACCTCGACCGTCTCGAACGGCAGGCTGCCCAGCCCCAGGGGTGGGCCGCCGGGCAGGTCGAGGAGGTCGACCGAGCCGTCGGGGGACACCACCGCGGGCGGCGGATGCCCCGCCCGGGCGATCGAACAGCGCCGCGAGACCGGGTCGTAGACCGCGTACAGGCAGGTCGCGCCGATGTCCCCGCTGGTGGCTCCCGCACCCGTCGGGCCCTGGGCGCTCTCCGCCTCCGCCGAGAGGTGGTTGACCATGTCGTCCAGGTGGGTCAGCAGCTCATCGGGGGCAAGGTCGACGTCGGCGAGGGTACGGACCGCCGTGCGCAGCCGTCCCATGGTCGCCGACGCCTGCACCCCGTGGCCGACCACGTCGCCCACCACGAGCGCGACCCGCGCCCCGGACAGCGGGATCACATCGAACCAGTCGCCGCCCACCCCGGCCTGCGGGCCCGCGGGCAGGTAGCGGGAGGCGACGTCGACGGCCGCGCTGTGCGGCAGGGTCCGCGGCAGCAGGCTGCGCTGGAGGGCCAGCGCGGTGTTCCGCTCCCGGGTGTAGCGGCGGGCGTTGTCGATGCAGACCGCCGCCCGGGCCGTCATCTCCTCGGCAAGCAGGAGATCGTCCTCCTCGAACGGCTCGGGCCGCTGGTGCCGGGAGAACGTCGCCACCCCCAGGGTGGTGCCGCGGGCGCGCAGCGGGATGGCCATCGTGGAGTGGAAGCCGAACCGATGGATCGATGCGGCCCGGTCCGGGGCCTCGGCCGCCCATCGGGACACCGCCGGGTCCGTCACCCGGTTCAGCAGTCCCCGCTCCGCCTTCAGGCACTCGGCGGCGGGGGAGAAGTCCGGGTACGCGGCCACCTTCCCCACCTCCACCACGGCCTCCGGGGTGCCCGCGAAGACCGACCGGGCGGCGACCCGCCGCAGCATGACATGGCCGCTGAGGGGGCCAGGGCGGGGCTCGCTGCCGCCGTGCACCGAGGGCAGCAGGTCGACGGTCACGAAGTCGGCCAGCTCCGGAACCGCCACATCGGCCAGCTCCTGCGTGGTCCGGTCGATGTCCAGGGTGGAGCCGATCCGGATGCTCGCCTCGTTGAGCAGCAGCAGCCGCTGACGGGTGGTGTGCTGCGGGGTCCGGTCGTGCGCGGACAGCATCACGGCCGCCACCCGGCCGTCGCCGTCCCGCAGCGGGGCCAGCGAGGTCGACCAGGCGACCGGGCGGTCGTGCCCGGGCATCCGCAGGAACAGCTCGAGGTGCTGCGCCTCGCCGGTCTCCAGCACTCGGAGCATCCGCTCCTCGGTCTCCTCCGCCTCGGGCCCGGGGGTGATCTCCGGCACCCGCAGCCCGCGGATCTCCTCCTGGGTGAGGCCCAGCACCCGCTCCATGTCCTGGTTGGCCCACCGCAGCCGCAGATCGGTGTCGTACACCGCCATCGTGCACGGCCCCTGGGCGAAGCAGTGCTTCAGCAACTCCTCGTCCGCCAGCGGCCGTTCGGGCCGGGGTAGCGGGGAGACGACGAGCCATTCGGTGGCGTCGCCGGACGCGGTGACGCGGTGTGCCAGCAGCCCGGCCGTCACCCGGGATCCGTCGCGGTGCAGCAGCGCCACCCGGCCCCGGAACCGGTCGGGCGGATTCAAGGCGCGCAGGGTTTCGGCCACCGACAGCGGATTCGCCCGGTCGGCGAGCAGACCGGCCGCCGATCTGCCCACGATCTCCTCGGGCCGGTATCCGAGCAGCCCTTCGGCCCCCTCGTTCCACTGGGTGACGATGCCGTGCCCGTCGACAGTGGCCCTGGCTGTGGACGCCTCGTCGATGAGGTCGTCCGACCGGACGGGCTGCTCGTGCGGCGGCGTGTCCGGTCCCGTCATGTGGTCATCTCACCCTTGCCCTCGGACTTCCGCCATGGGCAGGTGACGGCCTCCACCGCCGCGGCCCTGGCGGGGAGTGAACCCATTTGGTCGCGCGTTCAAGTATGCCATCGGTGGCCGAATATCGGCATACGCGGAACGGGAACGACGATAACGCTCAGCAGCCGGGCTGACACCCCTTCGGTGCGGGCCCCTTGCCCGATGGGCCGACCGGCTGACGCCCGGCGGTCAGGACGGTCCCGGACCGGCCGAGGGGGAGTGAGCGCGGCGAAGAGAGGAACTGGAGGTAGTGGAGAGACCGACGAAAGGCGAGATCACCGCATGAGCAGGGCAGCGAGCAACGGAGCCGACGGCACGGCCCACGACGGCGACGGGACCGCCTACGACGGCGACGGGACGGCCCACGACGGCGACGGGACGGCCCACGACGGCGATGGGGCGGTCCACGACGGCGACGGCACGGGGCCGCACCCGGACGCCACCCCCCACGGACACCCCCACAGCTCGCACTGGGGCGCCTTCGACGCCGCCGTCCGCCCCGACGGCGGCCTCGACGTCACCCCCGACCCCCGCGACCCCCACCCCGCGGACCTGCTGCGCAACCTGCCCGCCGCGCTCGGCCCCCGCGACCGGGTCCTCACCCCCCACGTCCGCCGCGGCTGGCTGGAACACGGCCCCGGGCCCGACCCGGCCCGCGGCACCGACGACCACGTACCCGTCCCCTGGGACGAGGTGATCCCGCTGCTGGCCCGCGAACTGGACCGGGTCCGCACCGCCCACGGCAACCGGGCGATCTTCGGCGGCTCGTACGGCTGGGGCAGCGCGGGTCGCTTCCACCACGCGCAGAGCCAGATCCACCGGTTCCTCAACTGCCTCGGCGGCTACACCCGCTCCGTCAACTCCTACAGCCTCGGCGCCGCCACCACCCTGCTGCGCCACGTGGTGGGCGACGACGCCCCGATCAGCAACCCCACCCCGCTGTCCGTGCTGGCCGAGCACACCGGCCTCTTCCTCTGCTTCGGCGGCATGCCGGCCAAGAACACGCAGGTCAACGCGGGAGGCATCAGCCGCCACAGAGCCGCCGGGCTGCTGCGCGCGGCCCGCGACCGCGGCGCCCGCTTCATCCTGGTCAGCCCGCTGCGCGACGACCTCGCCGACGAGCTGGACGCCGAGTGGCTGGCCCCCGTCCCCGGCACCGACACCGCGCTGATGCTCGCGCTGTGCCACGTCCTCATCGAGGAGGGCCGGTACGACGCGGACTTCTGCCGCCGCCACTGCGAGGGCTTCGACACCTTCGCCCGCCACGTCCTCGGCCGCGACGGCTCCACCGCCAAGACCCCGCACTGGGCCGAGCCGATCTGCGGCCTCCCCGCCGCCCGCATCGCCGCCCTGGCGCGGGAGCTGACCGAACACCGCACCATGATCTCCCTCAGCTGGTCGCTCCAGCGCGCCCACCGCGGCGAGCAGCCGCTGTGGGCGGGCATCGCGCTGGCCTGCCTGCTCGGCCAGATCGGGCAGCCCGGCGGCGGCTTCGGCCACGGCTACGGCGCCACCGGCGGCACCGGTGCCGGAACGCTCCCGTACAAGCTGCCCACCCTGAACCAGGGCACCAATCCCGTGCCCGACTTCATCCCCGTCGCCCGGATCGCCGACCTGCTCCTCCACCCGGGCGAGGAGTTCGACTACGACGGCGGGCGCCACACCTACCCCGACATCCGGCTCGTCCACTGGGTCGGTGGCAACCCCTTCCACCACCACCAGGACCTCGGCCGACTGCGCCGCGCCTTCGCCCGCCCGGACACCGTCGTCGTCCACGAACCCCACTGGACCGCCACCGCCCGCCACGCCGACATCGTGCTGCCCGCCACCACCACCCTGGAACGCGACGACATCGGCGGAGCCAAACAGGACACCGCGCTCATCGCCATGCACCGCGTCACCGACCCGGTCGGCGAGGCCCGCGACGACTACCGCATCCTCAGCGACCTGGCCACCGAACTCGGCATCGGCCACGCCTTCACCGAAGGCCGCGACGCGAACGGCTGGCTGGAACACCTCTACGAGAGCTGGCGCCGCGGCCTGCCGCCGGAGTACACGCCCGAGGAGGACTTCAAGACCTTCTGGCGCGCGGGCCGCATCCCCCTGCGGGCCCTGCGCGAACAACGCACCCTGTACGCCGCCTTCCGCGCCGCCCCCGACGCCGCGCCACTGCCCACCCCCAGCGGCCGCATCGAGCTGTACTCCGCCACCATCGCCTCCTACGGCTACGACGACTGCCCCGGCCACCCCGCCTGGCTGCCGCCGGAGCCGCATGACGCCGATGACGCCGACGACCCGGGCGCGTACCCCCTGCACCTGGTCGCCAACAACCCGCCCACCCGGCTGCACAGCCAGCTCGACCAGGGCGAACTCAGCGCCTCCTCCAAGGTCCGCGGCCGCGAACCGGTCCGGATGCACCCCGATGACGCCGCGGCGCGCGGCGTGCGCGACGGCGACGTGGTGCGCATCCGCTCCACCGTGGGCAGCTGCCTGGCCGGTGCCGTGCTCAGCGACGCGGTACGGCCCGGCGTGGTCCAACTCGCCACCGGCGCCTGGTTCGACCCCTCCGCCCCCGAGGTGGCCACCTGTATCCACGGCAACCCCAACGCCGTCACCCGCGACACCGGTACCTCCCGGCTCGCCCAGGGCTGCACCGGTCAGCTCGCGCGGGTCGAGGTGGAACGCTATGACGGACCGCTGCCCGCCGTCCGTGCCCACAACCTGTCACATTGAGGACAGGGACGAAGCGCCCCCCGGGGAGCGGAGCGGGCCTTGATGCCATCTTGTGGACAAACGGAATATCGGTGCCGATGCGGCGCTAAGCTGTCCGCTCATCGGGCGGAGCACGGGAGGTCGCGTTGTCACAAGGGGGGCCCGAACGGGCCACGTTGATCGCCCGGCTGGCGAAGCTGTACCCGGAGGTCAGATCCGTCCGGCGGCTCATGGAGACGGCCGGAATCCCGAGCGACATGGTGGACTTCGGCGGCGGCGCGCGGGACGTGTGGCACGCCGCGCTGCGCGAGGCGGACAACCGGGGCAAGCGGGTGGCCCTGCTCACCACCGCCGTCGGCGAGTTCTCGGACGACGAGGAGCTGCGCCGGGCCCTGTCCCGGGCGCTCGCCGAACCGGCCGCGACGCCGACGGCCGCCCCGGGCGGGGCGGGCGG
>NZ_RIBZ01000143.1:0-8706 GCF_003721215.1 Streptomyces botrytidirepellens | reverse complement strand
GCGGCGCCGGGGGCCGTCCCGCGACCGGCCCCGCGCGAGTGGCGGGCACCGTGGGCGTTGCGAGGTTCGGGTTGCGGGTGTAGCTCCCCATCCGGCCACGGTACGGGGCACCGGCCCGGGGGAGCGGTGACCACAGCCCCGCCCTTCGGGCCGCGTCACCCAATCGACCGCCCCGTCGCGCCTCGCACTCCAGGGCACGGCTCCCCGAAAGGACCTCTTGATCATGCGCACCTTCGACCCGACCACGACCAGCGGTAGCGCCGTCGCCGACCTGTTCCGTACCTAGTGCCGCCTGCGCGGTGACAAGAACACACCCGTCGAACGGATGATGCCCGGTGTCGACTTCGCCGGGGCAACCATCGCTGACGCTCTCGTGGAACTCGACGGCTGGGAGCCCCCACTCACGGGGACACACCGCGCGTCACCGCCCGCCCGTCCCACCACCGTGTCGTGCCCCGCACCCGTGCCGTTCCTGGCCGAGAGGGGCGCGCCCAACAGCCCTTACCCCCACCACAAGCCCCCGCCCCCGGTCATCCGCCCGGCGCGCGCCCCCAAACTGACAGGAGCCCCCGTGCCACTGCACAACTTCCCCCGCATCTACGCCTTCCACGTCCCACGCAGCGACGCAGAGCTGCATCACCGCCTGATCAAGGGCCCGCCCCGCCACAGCACCGAATGGGCCCCGCCTCCCGGAACCGACCTGAACTGGAGCGACGTGATCATCTTCGGCAGCACGACCGGCACCAGCCCTGCACCACCCGGCGGCTGGGCCGACACCACGATCCGCTTCCGGGTCTTCACCGTCTTCCCCTTCGACACCGAGCGGTACCCCACCGTCATCCCGCTCGTGGGCGGCCACGACGAATTCGAGCGGCCGGGCTCCGAACTGGGGGAGCTTGCCGAGGCACTGCGTCTCTCCGCCGCCCAGAGCACCCCGCGCCCGTTGTACGTGCCGCCCTGGCTCACCTTCGTCCTCGACTGACCGCCATCCGGCCGCTATGCGCCCCTGGCTCCCGGCCGGACTCCGCCCACCCCCTATGGCCCCGGCCGGAGACGGCCACACGGTGCACCGGCTGGTGCCGGCCGCGCCGGGCCGGGCTCCCGCGCGCACCTCGCGCACCGGGCCCGCCCTGGCTTCCCGACCCGATCACCGCCGCCGCGACGCCGCGTTGGTTGCGGCCCTTGCCCTGTCCCCGGCCACGGTCCGGGTATCGGCCCGGGCGGGCGGTGACTACACCCGCCCCCTCGGGCCGTGCCACACCCGGATGCCCGAAGGGTGGTCATGGACAAGCCCCGCCCCGCACACGCCGCCGAGGCGCTCACCGCCCCGATGCACGACGCCCGCGCCGCACGCCTTAAGGAGATCACCGCGGGCGCCCGCCCGACCCCGGAAACCGCCGCTTGCCATGTCCGCGTATGGGCCGACGCCATGACCGCGGCACACCGCACCACCCACGGCACCGGTGTCTGACCCGAGCCCAGCTGGCTCGACGTCGCTACCGCCCGCGCCCTTGTCGAACACACCGCCACCCGCGCGCAGTGCGATCAGCAGAGCGCCGCCGTCACTGCGTACCTGACCCACGCCGACGCCCGGCTCCGTCCGGGCCCGAGCGCAGCACCTCCCATACGGGCTGCCACTACGGCGGCCAGCCCCCACACCGAGAAGGGACAACCCGGTGACTACCACCGACACCACCATCGCCCAGGACTGGATCACCAAGGCCGAGGCCGAGAACGCCGCCGAACGGACCGAACGCATCGAGTCCATGGCGGAGTACGCCGCCGAACTCGCCAAGGACGTCAACGACAGGCTCTCCGACCTGGGTATCACCCCGGTCACACCGGCCAGCGTGGACGATGACGGCTGCCTCGTCACCGCGCTGCTTATCCCCGGCCGCCCCCGACGAGAAGTTCTACGGCGTACATGCCACGTACGACGAGGACGAGGGGAAGGTCGAATTGCGCGTCAGCGACTACCGCCAAGAGGGCGGGTTCAAGGGGCTTGCCTCCACCGACTGCCAACTGGACAGCGCCCGCAGTGTCATCCTGGCCCGCCGTCTCGGGCCTCGGTACACGGGGTATACCCCGGCACCGCCGTCCGGCGACGCCCTGGCCATCGTCCAGGCCCTCGGGAACTTGCAGGCCACCGTGGAGGCCGTCGCTCGCAGCCTGTCCCGCCCCTGACCCCGCCCACACGCCCGGGCACCTCGCCACGCCCGGCCCGCCCGGCACCACCCAAAGGCGGACCGGCTCGTGTTCCCACCCCGCACCCGACCGGGCGGTTGAGGTTGTGACGAGCCCTCCGGTGCCGCACCCAGCGGTGCCGGGAGCTCGTGCATCCGGCCACGTCGCTTGCCTGCCTTGCCCGCCGCGCCCCGACCGTGGGCCCCCGGACGCCCGGTACTCCGAGCGTGCCACCAGCTGGGTGTTGCCTGGTTACCCCGCGCGACGGCCCCGCATCCACCAGGGCCCGGGGCACCGCCGGTCCCGCCCTGCCATGCCCTCAGGACGGGGCACCGCCCCGATGCACGCCACCCACACTCCATGAAAGGCCCCACCAATGACCGCCGCCACCACTCCCGAGACTCGTGCCGCGTCCCTGTTCGTCACCGCCTTCAACCTCGCCTACGAGCATGACCCCCTCATGAAGATCGCCGTGCACTTCGGCAGCGGTTCGAGCCAGACCATCACCGGCCAGCTCGACGCCTGGCGCATGCGTTTCCACCCGGCGGAGGTGTCCACACTCCTTGCGTGGCTCACCCGCGCCGTAGCGACCGACCCGGAATCCATCATCACCGTCACCACCACGCGCGACGCAGACGGCACATCAGCCTGCGGCTGGGCATGGTGCCTGGCCACCGGCGCCGCCCTGGACTTCAAGAACGCCGCACCCTACTTCGACGACGACGTCGAACTCCGCGGCGCCGAATACCGCAACATCACCCTTGACGGCCCCCTAGCGGACACCAGCCCCGACGGCCTGTCCCGCATGGCCCTCACCGATGAAGTGAAGACCATCGTCACGGCCCACGGCGAGCCTCCGCAGCCCGCCACCGGTCACCGGATCGTGTTGCGCGCGGACGGCACCATCACCGTCCACATCACCGCCGCCGACGTCCCTGCGGCCCGTAAAGCTCTGGAGAAGATCGAGCTGGAAGACTTCGACGTCGAGCATTGCACCCGGCACGGGCACCTGATCGGCCACATCACCCTCGGCGAAGCCGACAGCGCCGAACTCGTCAGCATCGACGGCATCCCCGCCGACGAACTCTCCGCCGAGAACACGGACTGACGAGCCTCCAACACCAACCCGGCCGGCCCCCCGGCCCTCGCCCAACCCGTCGGCCTCCGGCCCCGCACCCGCCCGGGGCCGGGGCCGCCCCTTGCCCGGCACACGCCCGCCCGTCGTCTTCCGCCCCTAGACCACCGGGCCCCGCCCGTGCCACCCAGGCGCCCGGCGCCCGAGCCCCGCCTCGCCCCGCTCAGCTGTGGAGGAATCCCTCATGTACCTCGTTGCTCATGCCACCGCCCAGCAGCAGGGCGGTCGTAGCCACCAGTGCGACGCCCACGAAATCACCGCAGCGCCCAACGGCACCACCGCTTTCGCCGTCCTGGACGGCATCGGCTCCGCCCCGGCCATCCGCGCCTGGACCCGCCGCGCGGCCGGCCGACTCGCACACGCCGCACTCTACGACCGCAGCGCCGAGCACGGCCTCCGACGGGTCTATGACCAGTACGCCGACGCCGGGCCGGAGTTCACCGACACCGGTGACGAACTCGGCGCCGCCGCCCTAGTCGCGCTCCTCGTCCCGGGACAGCCGCTCGAACTGGCCTGGTGCGGCGACGTCCGCGCCTACGCCATCCGCGATAACCAGGCCGAACGGCTGACCCACGACCACAACAAGCGTCGCGTCCAGCTCGACCGGGGCAAGACCCCGCGCGAGTACGACCGTAACCTGTTAACGTCCTACCTCGGTTCTGACGAGACCGACGACGAGGTCCGCCGGGAGCGCGGCCACCCGGCCATCGAGACCACGACCGTCGAGCCTGGAAAACTGCGCCTCGTCCTGGCCACCGACGGCGCCTACGAACCCCTGGCAGACCTCGGGCACCATCTGCTCGCTTACCTCGACGGCTACCCGGCCCAGGGCCGCGGAGGACTTCACCAGGAACGCCGTCCGCTTCTCGTATGCCGTCAAACTGCCGCAGCACGTCGACAACGCCACCGTCCTGGTCGTCGACCTCGTCCCCTGACTCGTGGCAGCACCCACAGCGTAGGCCAACTGAAGTATGGTGACCGTTGTGAGTGAACTCGGCCTGGTAAAACGGCAGTTCGGGCATCGTGCCCGACTGGCGCTGTCCCTTGCCGAGAGCCGAGTCATTGACGACCAGGCACACGCGGCCCGCACGATGTGGAACTGTTTGCACGCCTGGTGGCAGATGATGCCGAAGGACAAGCGGACCCTCGCCGCCGCTGATGCGGCGATACGGGAAGCCCGTAAGGACCTTGACTTCCTCGCCAAGCTGCCCGCGCAGGCATCCCAGGCGGTGCTGAAGACCTACTTCCGTGCCTGGGTGAACTGTTGGGAAGGCCGGGCAGACGAGCCGAACTTCAAGACCCGGTTCCGGTCGGTCATGTCCGTGGACATCCCGCAGGGCCGTGACCTGAACGTCGTCCGCGTCCACCGCCGCTGGGGTATGGTCAACCTGCCGAAGATCGGCCGGGTCCGCTTCCGCTGGACAAAAGACCTCCCCGTAGGCAAGCGAGCAGGCACCGACAACCGGATCACCGGTGCCCGACTGGTGAAGGACGCGCTCGGCTGGCACATCGCCTTCCGCGTCCAGACCATCGAAGCCAAGCCGCACCCCCATCAGGGCCCGGAAGTCGGCATCGACGTCGGGGTGAACATCCCTCTCGCCCTGTCCAACGAGGATCACCAGGACCACGGGCGCCCACCGCGCCTGCCGGACGGCACCGCCGACCGGGACAAGTGGCTCACCCCGAAGGAGAAGGCACACCTCCTCAAGCTGGAGCGGCAGGCCGCACACCGCAAGAGCTTCCGCAAGAAGAGGGAGAAGACTTCCCGCCGCTTGCAGCACACCTACGACCAGATCAAGCAGCTCCGAGCAAAAGCCACGCGACGAGCCTTGGACTGGCAGCACCGGACGACCACCTACCTCGCCCGTACGTACGGGGTAATCGTGGTCGAACAGCTCAACATCACGAGCATGGTCAAGTCCCCTCGGGGCACCATCGAACAGCCGGGC
Organism: Streptomyces botrytidirepellens; assembly: GCF_003721215.1. NCBI lineage: Bacteria > Bacillati > Actinomycetota > Actinomycetes > Kitasatosporales > Streptomycetaceae > Streptomyces > Streptomyces botrytidirepellens. The sequence goes on along the minus strand of NZ_RIBZ01000143.1, from coordinate 3,438 downwards.
AAGAACGTCACAGCCAAGACCGGTCTCAACCGCTCCATCGCCCAAGAGGCGTGGGGACGCACGGTCACGATGCTGACGTACAAGATCGGCCGCTACGGCGGCCAGCTCGTCAAGGTTCCCGCCCCGAACACCTCCCGGCGCTGCTCCGGATGCGGATTCACTGTCCCCGGCAGCAGGGAAGACCAGGCCGCGTTCGTATGCAAGAACCCCGACTGCGACTTCCAGTGCAACGCTGACTGGAACGCAGCTCGGAACATCTTGCATCTGTACCGGATCGGCCACGTCATCGTGGAGGTCCCGGCCGCCGGAAGGCGCGGTCGCAAGGCGGATAAAACCGTCAAGCCCATCGCCGCGAGGTAGACGGGAATCCCCTTCCTGAGCTTACGAAGGGAGGGGAGAACTTTAAAGCTACAGTCCTCGCGATCNGGGGAGAACTTTAAAGCTACAGTCCTCGCGATCCGTGGGGAGCGCCCGGCCCGGTCACCGCCCTGGCACTCGTCCTGGCCATCTGGGACCTGCGCCTCCCCACCACCTCCCCGGACACTGAAGACCCCTGGGACGACGAGGACGCTGCGGACGAGGACATCGTGACCGTCCCCAGCACACCGACACCGGCACCAAGACCGCTGGCCGCAGCCGCAAGAACATGCGCATCAACCGGCCCGCCCGCAAGGGCCCCATCCGCGAACCCGCCCACATCCCCGCCACCGACGGCCAGGACCGTCCGGCCGACGGCACCTCGGACCCAAGTGGAAGGACGACACGCTGCGCTGGAAGGTGCCCAGGAAGTGGCAGAACCGGTGCCCCAACCCCCACCAGCACCGCGCCATCATCGAAGCAGGCGGAGAACGCAAACCCGTGCGCGTCCAAGTCGAGGAGCACGCCAACGGACCGAAGGGCCGCCCCAGCGACCCCCGCCGACCGGTGCGGATCGTGCCCGACCGCCCGCAGCCAGACTGACCCGCGCCCCGCACCATTCGGCGGCCCGCCCCGGCGTCACCAGGTGCGGGCCGTCCCGCGTTGCCGCAACGCTTCCCCACCCCGGGGCCCGCTCCGCGCCAGTGAATGGCACGCAGCGGGCCCCGGCCTTTCCCCGCTGTCATATTGCCCGTGTGGTTGCGGGGCTTGCCCGCCCGCCGGTCACTGTCACCGGCACAGGCCCGCCGCGCTCCCGGCTCCCGCCCGCCGAGCTGCGCCCGGTCTGCCGAACCCCGGCCCGCACGTGAGGAGATGACCGTGCCTGAAAGCACTCTCAAGTACGACCCGCCCACCACCGAAGGGGAAGCCGTCGCCTGCCTGTTCCGCGGCATCAAGAACATCGAGGACCCTGACGGGAACTGGAACGGCGACGACACCGTCCACCTGCTCCGTGACTGGTTCACCAGCCTGGGCATCAACCCCAGCGGCCCCGCGAACCAGATCGACACCACGCAGCTGAAGATCACCCCACCCGAGGCGGACCCCGGCACCGTCACCGACCTTCTGGCCGCGCTGCCCGGCTTCACCACAGAGCGCCGCCTCGCCGGTGACGAGGGCCATTTCTACGCCACCTATGACGAACCCGGTTTCGATGACCGTGCCGAGGAGGAGCAGGGCACCATCGTGGTCTTCCCATTCGCCTCCAAGGCGCGTCTGCGTACCGCCGTCACCGCACTGCGCCGCGCCGGATACACCGCCACTGCGCACACCTTGCACACGCGCGGATACGCCGTCCACGTGCACGCCGATGTTGTCTGTGCTCCCGTCCCTGTCCCAGCCGTCTTGCCTGCCGATGTCCGAGCCAGCATCGCCACCGTCGTGAGCCAGGGGTGGGACGACGAGCAGGGCGACTACGAGCAGCGGGACACCTGTGATCGCGAGGGGCACCTGTTCGTCCACATGAAGCTCATCAGCGACTACCTGGACTTCTGCTTCGCCTGATCTGCCCGCCGCGGGGCATGTCTCCACGGCCCCGTGCGTACTGGCCTCGCCTCCCACCAGAGGAGGCGGGGCCATCCGCGTCATGCTTCCGCCCCACCGGGGGTGGCCGCCCCGCGTTGCCACCCGCACTCGCACCACGGGGTTGCCCGGCTTGGTTGCCCTCGGGTCAGTGTGCGGGTGGCAAAAGCGGTTCCCACCCACTGGCGGGTGTGGTCGAGTCGCTTCTTCCCGGGCTGTGGAGTGTGCCCGTCCGGGCCTGCTCCTTCTTCCCGGCTTCCTCTTTCTGGAGTTGTCATGTCCTTGTCAAATTGTTCCCTGCGCCCCACCCTCACAGCGCGTGTGAGCCCGTACATCCCTCATTCTGCTGCACTGCGTGGCGGAGCCGGTGTGTTCCTGAACCGAGCACGGGAGGGGCGTGCGGCCGCGTTGCCGCCGCCGTTCCGGGACGGGGACTGTGTCAGCTGTCCGTGGGGCACAGAGTGGATGCGGCATCAGGGCCGGTGGATCACTCCGGGACAGCCCCGGGGCCTGGCCGTGCTGGACTGGGTGGTTACTGGCTGGTGGCAGACCCGGACGATGCCGGGGAGCCGGTTCGCGCTGGTGCACCGGCTCACCGAGCGCGAGATCCACCGCATCACTGCCTCCCGCTACACCAGCTCCTTCTACGACTGGAGCAGGAACGACGGCACGTTCTACCAGGAGCCGGTCTCCGGTGTCTGGCTGCGCTCGCTGGCATGGAGGATCGCCCGCGCCAGCAGTGTGAGCGTGCACCTGGAGCTGCCCAGCGGCATCGTCACCCTGCACTCCCGCCACGTCGGAGACGTCTTCTTCCACCCCGCAGGCCCCGCCGAGGCTCCCGCGCTTTGCGCCTGACGTCCCCTACGCCTGCGCCCTGGCTCCGCCGCTTTCCGGCAAGGACCAGGGCGCAGGCGCGCGCCGCCCGCCCTGTGTGCTCGCGGCCCAGGGACCTTCGTACATCCGGTAGCAGCGTCTCTCCTGCCACCGCGTGCTGCGCGCCCCGCTTGATGGGTTGCGGGGCTTGGCTGCGTTCAAGGCAGTGTCGGCGTGCCGGAAGAACGCCGCCCCGGCTCCCTCTCATGGTGGAGCCCCTGATGTTCAAGTCCCTGATGTCCAAGCTTTTTGGTGTGCTGCGTGACCGCGACGAAGTGCTTTTTCACGTACGGCGGTTGCGGGCGGGCGTCGACTGGTTCAACCGGATCGTGGTCCTGCGGACCGGTCCCGATACACGTTGCCGGTTCTGCCGCGGTAAGGGGGCCAAGGAGACCACGGACGGTATCGACTGGGACGGCACCCCGCGAGTCGTCAATGTCGAGCCGTGTCCGTGGTGTCCGGCCGACCGTCAGGTGGCCGCGTTCCAGGTGTGGTGCAGGCACCCGCTCACCCGCCGGGCCAAGGGCTCCACGGGACGGAGCGGCCGGGGCGAAAAGGTCCCGGTCCACTGACGCGGTGTGCCGCGCTGTGACCCCCGCCATCTTCTCTGACGGCCCCCGCCCCGCG
>NZ_RIBZ01000013.1:0-5241 GCF_003721215.1 Streptomyces botrytidirepellens | reverse complement strand
TCCAACCGCCAACCCGACCCCACACCCACCGGAGGCTCCAACACCCCACCCGAAGCCATCCGCACCAGCCGCGGCAACCACACCGCACCCCCGCGCACCGCAAACTGCCCCTCCCCCAGAGCCCCGGTAAGCGCCTGGAAAGAAGCCTCCTCCCCATCGACATCAGCCAGCACGAACCGCCCCGGATGCTCACTGATCGCCGAACGCACCAGACCCCACACCCCAGCACCCGCGAGATCCAGCACATCGCGAGCACCATCCTCGGACGAGGCCACCTCCACCGCACCCGACGTCAACACCACCAGGCGTGCCTTCGCAAAACGCTCCTCAGCCAACCACCCACGCACCACACCCAGAACACCCGCCACCACATCACCGACACCGGCACCGCCACACGCCACCGGAAGCACGACCGTCTCAGGCACCGTGGCACCACCATCAACAGCGGCGACCAGACCCGCAAGACCGTCGTAGGACGTCACCGGAACACCGGCACCCCGCCACCCATCCGATTCGACATCACCAAGCACCGCCCAACCTGCAGACTCCCCAGAGTCCTCGGACCGCGCCACCGGCGCAGGAAACCACTCCAGCCGGAACAGACTCTCCGCCGTGGCAGAGGCGGACGCGCTCAGCTCGGTGACCGAGACCGGGCGCAGCACCAGCGACGCCACCTCGGCGACCGGGTCACCTGCGGCATCGGCCACCCGCAGCGCCACCTCACTCGTGCCTCGTGGAGACAGACGTACCCGCACGGCGGAGGCGCCCACGGCGGACAGCGACACACCCGACCACATGAAGGGCAGCAAAGCCGTGTCCGCACCGGCACCGGCTTCGCCCAGTCCCAGGGCGTGCAGCACCGTGTCCAGCAGCGCCGGATGCAAACCGAACCCGGCCCCGTCCTCCGCGACCGCCTCCGGCAGAGCGGCCTCCACCAACAGGTCCTCGCCCTGCTTCCACACCTCCCGCAGACCACGGAACGCCGGACCGTACGCCAACCCCGCACCCGACAACCGCTCATACAACCCATCCACCGCAACCGCCTCCGCACCCACCGGCGGCCACACCCGCAAATCCCACCCACCAGCAGGAACCCCAGCAACGAGAACACCCGTGGCATGCACAGTCCACGGCTGTTCGGCACCCGCCTCCTCCGGGCGCGAGTAGACCCGCAGCGCACGACGGCCGTCCTCGGCGCCGTCGATGCTCAGCTGCACCTGAACAGCACCGTCCTCCGGAAGGACCAACGGCGCCTGCAAGGTCAACTCCTCGACCCGGTCACACCCGACCCGGTCACCCGCCTGCACCGCAAGCTCAACGAAGACCGTGCCCGGCACCAGGACCGAACCGNTCACCCGCCTGCACCGCAAGCTCAACGAAGACCGTGCCCGGCACCAGGACCGAACCGGCCACCACATGATCAGCCAGCCACGGATGCGACCGCACCGACAACCGCGACGTCAACAACACCGCATCCGAACCCGCCACCGCAACCGAAGCACCCAACAACGGATGCTCCGCAGCGCCCAGACCCAGCCCCCGCGCGTCAGTGACCGGCCGCGCGGCATCCAACCAGTACCGCTGCCGCTGGAAGGCGTACGTCGGCAGGTCCACCCGTCGCGCACCGGTCCCGGCGAACATGGCGGGCCAGTCGACCTGCGAGCCGCGTACGAACATCTCCGCGACCGCCGACAGGACGGTCTCGGGTTCTCCGCGCCCCTTCCGCAATGTCGACGCCACCACACTGTCGACGGCGGTCTGGGCCAGCGCGGTCAGCACCGGGTCGGGTCCGATCTCCAGGAGCCGGGTTACGCCCTGTTCGGTCGTGGTGGTCTCCAGAGCCCGGTGGAACCGGACCGGCTCGTGGATCTGGCGCACCCAGTACTCCGGGGTCGCCCAGTCCGCCGCGCCGACCAGTTGCCCGCTGACCGTGCTGACGGCCGGAAGCACCGGCTGCCGGTAGGTGACGCTCGCGGCGATGTCGGCGAACTCCGCCAGCATCGGCTCCATCAACGGCGAGTGGAAAGCGTGGCTGACGCGCAGCCGGGACACCCGGCGGCCCCGCTCCCGCGCAACCGCCATCACCCGCTCGACCGCGTCCTCGTCACCGGACACCACCACCGCGGTCGGCCCGTTCACCGCCGCGACCGTGGCCCGCTCGCCCTCGGCAAACCCGCCGAGGATGTCGGCGACCTCGGCTTCCGCACCCTCGATCGCCGCCATCGCACCCCCCGAAGGCAGCGCCTGCATCAACCGGGCACGGCCCGCCACCAACCGGGCAGCATCCGCCAGCTCGAACACACCCGCCACATACGCCGCGACGAACTCGCCGATCGAGTGGCCCAGCACCACATCCGGACCCATGCCCCACGACCGCAGCAACTCCACCAACGCCACCTGCACCGCGAACAACGCCGGCTGCGCATACCCGGTGCGATCCAGCAGAGCCGCCTCCGCCGAACCCTCCGCTGCGAACAGTACGTCCCGCAGTGGGGCGTCGAACCCGGCGGCGCCTTCCAGCTCGGCGTCCAGGTGGCCGCAGACCTCATCCAGGACCCGCGCGAACACCGGGAACTGGCCGTACAGCTCACGGCCCATCCCGATCCGCTGGCTCCCCTGACCGGTGAACATCCAGCCCGTTCGGCCGTCGGTCACCACGCCGGATATCACGGCGTCGCCACCGGCCGGGTCTGTCAGGCCGGTCAGCGGCGCCGCCCCGTCCGTGCCCAGCACCACGGTCCGGTGCTCCAGGACCGCCCGCGTGGTCGCCAACGAGAAGCCGACGTCGACCGGGGAGTGGTCCCGCTCGCCGAGGAAGGCCGCCAGGCGTTCGGTCTGTGCCCGCACCGATTGGGCGTTCCGGCCGGACAGCACCCACGGCACCACCGGCATCGCCGACAGGTCCGTCGTGGCCTCGTCGGAGGCGGTGCCGTTCTCTTGGCCGTCACCGTCACCGTCACCACTGTCACCGCCTGACGCGGCAGGAGGTTCCTCGAGGATGACATGGGCGTTGGTACCACTGATACCGAACGAAGAAATCCCCGCGCGACGAGGATGGTCGGCGCGGGGCCAGGGGCGTTCTTCGGTCAGCAGGCGCACCGAGCCCGCGTCCCAGTCGACGTGCGACGAGGGCTCACCCACGTGCAGGGTCCGGGGCAGTTCCCCGGCGCGCAGGGCCATCACCATCTTGATGACGCCGGCGACGCCCGCGGCGGCCTGGGTGTGTCCGAAGTTCGACTTCACCGAGCCCAGCCACAGCGGCTCGGCGCCGTCGCGCCCCTGGCCGTAGGTCGCGAGCAGCGCCTGGGCCTCGATGGGATCGCCGAGCCGGGTTCCGGTGCCGTGCGCCTCGACGACGTCCACTTCGGACGCCGGGATCCGCGCGGCCTTCAACGCCTGGCGGATCACGCGCTGCTGCGACGGACCGTTCGGCGCGCTCAGCCCGTTCGAGGCGCCGTCCTGGTTGACGGCGCTGCCGCTGATCACCGCGAGCACCTGGTGGCCCAGCCGCTGTGCCTCGGAGAGCCGCTCCAGTACGAGCACGCCGGCGCCCTCGGCCCAGGCGGTGCCGTCCGCGGCCTCCGCGAACGGCTTGCACCGGCCGTCGGCAGCGAGGCCACGCTGTCGGGAGAACTCCACGAACGTCGTCGGGGCGGCCATCACGGTGACGCCACCGGCGAGCGCGATCCCGCACTCGCCGGTCCGTAGCGCGTGGCAGGCAAGGTGCAGGGAGACCAGCGAGGATGAGCACGCGGTGTCGAGTGTCACCGCGGGCCCCTCGAACCCGAACACGTACGAGATGCGGCCGGAGAAGACGCTGCCCGCGTTGCCGTTGGCGAGGAAGCCCTCGACGTCCTTGGGCACGCCGCTCAGGCGCGACGCGTAGTCGTGGTACATCAGACCCGCGAAGACGCCGGTAGCCGAGCCGCGCAGCGAGTGGGGGTTGATCCCCGCCCGTTCCAGGGCCTCCCACGAGGTCTCCAGCAGCAGCCGCTGCTGCGGGTCCATGGCGAGGGCCTCGCGCGGGGAGATGCCGAACAGCTCGGCGTCGAACTCGGCCGCGTCGTGCAGAAACCCGCCCTCGTGTACGTGCGAGGTGCCCGGGCGGTCCGTGTCGGGGTCGAAGAGGGTCTCGAGGTCCCAGCCGCGATCGGTGGGGAACGGGGTGATCCCGTCCCCCGCCGAGCTGACCAGCTGCCACAGATCCTCCGGCGAGGCCACCCCGCCCGGGTACCGGCATCCCATGCCCACGATCGCGATGGGCTCGTGGGCTTTCGCTTCGGCTTCACTCAGGCGAAGGTGAGCATCCCGAGCATCGGCGATCGCGCGCTTGAGATATTCCCGGAGCTTGTCTTCGTTCGCCATGCGTTCCTTATCCTTCAGATAGAGCCGAAGCCTGAGCCAGGGGGCTCAGTTCGCCCATGGCTTGCTGTCCATCAGCGAGAACAGCTCGTCGTCGGTCGCGTCCTCGATCCCCTCGGCGCCCGCCCGGATCTCCGGGCCGCCGTCGCTCTCGGCCCATACAGCCAGCAGCCTCTGTAGCTTGCTGCCGACTTCGGCGCGGACGGCCTCATCGGTGGGCACCGTCTCGGCAAGAACCGACTGGAGTTTTTCGAGTTCCCCGAGGAGGAATCCGGCGCCACCGTCGTCCTCCGGCACCAACTCCGCCCGCAGGTAGTCCCGCAGGGACAGGACCGTCGGGTGATCGAAGATGATGGTGGCGGGCAGTTGCAGGGCGGTGGCGGAGCTGAGCCGGTTGCGCAGGTCCACCGCGGTCAGCGAGTCGAAGCCGAGTTCCTTGAACGCGCGCGTCGGATCGATCGATCCGGGCGAGGTGTATCCGAGGACGGCGGCGACAGAAGTCTGCACGATGTCGAGCAGCATCCGGTCCCGCTCGGCGGGCGAAAGCTCCTTCAGGCGGTGGGCCAGCCCCGAGTCGTCGGCGGCCGCGGCACGGCCGAGGGAGCGCCGCTGCTCGGTGGCCGGCGCAAGGTCGCGCAACACGCTGGGCAGGGTGTCCCGCTGCCCGGCGAACGCACTGGTCCGCAGCGCGACCGGCACCGCAACGGGCTCATTGACCTGCAAAGCGGTATCCAGCAGCGCGAGCCCGTCCCGCGTGGACAGCGGCGGGAACCCCTGACGCCGAAGACGGTCGATATCCGCCTCACCCAGACGGCCCCCCATACCCTCGGCCTGCTCCCACATCCCCCACGCCAACGACACACCAGCCAGCCCCTGCGC
>NZ_RIBZ01000153.1:0-75563 GCF_003721215.1 Streptomyces botrytidirepellens | reverse complement strand
CCCGCCGCCGACGCGACGGGCCGCGGCGACGCGATGGGCCCGGTCACCCCGGCGGGCCCGGCGCCCCGGGCGGCCACGTCCACCGAGCTGCTGGGCCTGCCCGCCGACGCTCGCGCGCTGCTCCTCACCGCCGACGACTTCGGCATGTACCCGGCCGTCAACACCGCCGTCATCGAGTCCATCGAGCGCGCCATCGCGGCGTCGTGCAGCCTGATGGTGCCGTGCCCGGCGGCGCCGCACGCGATGCGACCGCTGCGCGAGCGGCCGCACATCCCGTTCGGCGTCCATCTCACCCTCGTCCGCGACCTGCCCGCCTCCCCCGGGGGCCGCTGTCGCCGAAGGAGCGGGTGCCCTCGCTGCTGAACGGGGCGGGCGAGCTGTACGACCACGCCGGGATCCCGGAGTTGCTGGCCCGGCCCGCCCGGCGGAGGTCGAGCGCGAGTTCCGCGCCCAGATCGACGCCGTATTGGACGCGGGGCTCGCCCCCGCCCACCTGGATTGGCACTGTCTGGCCGACGGCGGCCGCGAGGGCATCCGCGATCTGACGCTGATCTGACGCTCGCCCTGGCCGCCGAGTACGGCCTGGCGGCACGGATCCGGCTCGAACCCGCGCGGCCTCGACGTCGACGACAAGGCGGCGCACTACGCGCGGCTGCTGCGCGACCTGCCTTCCGGGCTCAGTGAATGGGCCGTGCACCCGGGGCCGGACGACGCGCACGCCCGGGCGGCCGACCCCGGCGGCCGGCCGGGCCGCGGCACCGACCATGCCTTCCTGACGTCACCGCAGGCCCGCGACATCCTCCGCGAGGAGGGCATCGCCGTGGCCGACTACCGGGCGCTCCAGCGAACCTGGACGGCCTGATGGGGCCGCCCCGCACTCCGTCCGGCACTCCTGGTCCACGGCCCGCCGCAGCGCCCGTATCCGCGCCGTCTCACCGCCCCGCCGCCACACCAGGCCCAGCATCGAGTCCGGCAGCCCCGCCACCGGGAGCGGCGTGATGTCGCGGCGCCCGTGGTACTCGGCGGTCGGCGCGCACAGCAGCATCCCGCCCCGGCCCGCCGCGACCGCCGTCAGCCCCTCCTGGAGGGTGCGCACCCGCGGGCCGCGGGGGATCGGGCGGCCGCCGGGGGTGACGGGCGGGGCCATGAACTCCCGCCAGTAGCGCGGCGCGGGGTCGGACGGGGCGACGAGCGGGCAGTCGGCCAGCTCCTCGGCGTCCACCGCGCCCGGCTCCTGCTCCCGCGCCGCGAGGGGGTGCCCGGCGCGGACCACCAGCGTCTGCGGCTGCCGGGAGAAGACCGGGCCGAGCACCAGGTCCGGTTCCTCGACCGGCAGACAGACGATCGCCGCGTCCACCTCACCGTCCCGCACCGCGCCGAAAGGATCGGCCATCGGGATCTCCACGGTCTCCGGTTCGCAGCCGGGATGCCGCTCCCGGAAGGTCGCCAGCGCCGCCATCACCCGCTCGTCGGCGGCCCCTTGGAAGCCGACGCGCAGCACGCCCGTGAGACCGCGCGCCGCGCCCCGGGCCCCCTCGACCGCGCCGGACAGTGCGTCGTACGCGGGCCGCAGGTCGGCAAGGAACCGCTCGCCCAGCGGGGTCAGCCGCGCCCGCCGGCTGGTGCGGTCCAGCAGCCGGGCGCCGATCCGCCCCTCCAGCGCGCGCAGCAACTGGCTGACCCTGCTCTGCGACACGTACAGCCGCTCCGCCGCGCGGCCGAAGTGCAACTCCTCGCTGAGCACGAGAAAACACTCCAGTTCGCGCATCTCCAGCCCGGACACCGGCTTCCCTCCGCTGATCCACTCCACTGAGCCACTCCACTGATCCATGAGTCTCGCTCATAGAAGACTGAAGACTTCGGCGTTGTTCCCGGCCGGGGGCGGCGGTTCATTTGAGTCATGTCGAATTCCACGCCCCCTACCACGGAACTCACCGCTCCGGCAGGCGCATCCGGGTCAGCCGCGCCCGCGCACTCGCCGCATTCGCCGCATTCGCCGCACTCCCCGCTCAGAGCCTGGCTCTCCGTCGTCGCCGTGGCGTTCGGCACCTTCTCCGTCGTCACCACCGAGATGCTCCCGGTCGGCCTGCTCACCTCCATCGGCTCCGCGCTGCGGGTCTCGCCAGGGACGGCGGGCCTGGCCATGACCGTGCCGGGGCTGGTCGCCGCGGTCGCCGCGCCCCTCCTGACCGTCACCGTCCGCCGCCTCGACCGGCGGCTGGTGCTGTGCGGCCTGATGGGACTCCTCGCGGCGGCCAACCTGGCCTCCGCCCTCGCCTCCGATTTCGCCGTGCTGCTGCTGTCCCGGGTGCTGGTCGGGGTGTGCATCGGCGGGGTGTGGTCCCTGGCCGCGGGGCTTGCCGTACGGCTGGTGCCGGAGAAGTCCGCAGGTCCCGCCACCTCGTTGGTCTTCAGCGGGATCGCCGTCGCCTCCGTCCTGGGCGTACCGGTCGGGACGCTCATCGGCGACCTGGTCCACTGGCGCGCCGCGTTCGCCGCGATGGGCGCGCTGGCGCTGGCGATCGCCGCGGCCCTCGCCGTCACCCTGCCGCCGCTGCCCGCCACCGAGACGATCCGGCTGCGCGAGGTGCCGGGGCTGTTCCGCAACGCCCGGCTGCGGGTCGGGCTGATCACCACGCTGCTGCTGGTCAGCGGCCACTTCGGCGCGTACACCTACGTACGCCCGGTGCTGGAGGACGTCTCCGGCGTACGGGCGGGGCTGATCAGCACCCTGCTGCTGGCGTACGGCGTGGCGGGCATCGCCGGGAACTTCCTGGCGGGCGCCACCGCCCACCGCGACCCGCGCCGCACCCTCATGGTCATCTTCACCGTCCTGGCCACCGCGGTCCTGCTCGTCCCGGTCGCGGGCGGCACCCTCGGCGGGGCGATCACGCTGCTGGTGCTGTGGGGACTGGCGTACGGCGGGGTCTCGGTGACCTCGCAGACCTGGGTGCTGCACGCCGCCCCGGACACGCGGGAGGCCGCCTCGGCCCTGTTCGTCTGCGTCTTCAACATCGCGATATCGCTGGGCGCGCTGCTCGGCGGCCGGGCGGCGGACGGGATCGCGCTGGTCGGCGTCATGTGGTTCGGGGGAGCGCTCGCGGTGCTGGCGCTCGCGCATGTGGCGATCTTCGGAAGGCGGTAGCCGCGTGCCGTGAGACCCTGAATTCAGGGGGCTCGTCTTCGGGAGTGGTCCGATGGCAGTGAGCATGCACGTGGTCTGGAGCAAGACCGAGCCGGGGCGCGTCATCTACGAGACGCACTCGATCGAAACGATCACCGACGGCAAGGGCGTCCACGCGACGGTCGACAGCCACACCTACGAGATCTCGGTGCGCAGCCGCGCGGAGGCGGAGTCGATCGCGGACGCGGAGGGATACGAGCTGTTCCGCAAAGGCGAGGCGTGGGAGAGCCTGCCCGAGGAATGAGCGGGAGCAGCACCGCCGGGGGCGGGTGCGCGCTGCGCCCGCGTACTCAGGCCCGCCCGTACATGCTCACGATTGCCGATTGCCGATTGCCGATAGCCGTCCAGCCCGGCCCGTACCCACGGGCCGGGCTGGACGGCACATCGACCAAGCCGCGACTCAGCCGTGGCTGAGCAGGAAGTCCACGTCCCGGGCCTCCGGGGCGTCGCCGCCGACCGTGACCGGCCGGGTGGCCGGTGCGTAACCGCTGGCGACCACCGTGTAGTGCTCACCGGTCAGCCCCTCGAAACCGAAGGTCCCGTCCGCGCCCGTGATGGACTGCCCGACGACGTCGCCGGAGGCGTCCAGCAGCGCCACGCGAGCGTCCTCCAGCGGCTGTCCGCCCTGGTCGCGCACGGTGCCGCGGACCCGCGCCGCGGGCCGCAGCGCCACGTCGACCCGCACCGGCTCACCGGCGGTCAGCTCGACCTGGGTGGCGTGCGGACGGTGCCCGTCGGCGCTGAGGGTGAGCGTGTACGCGCCGGAGGCCAGCTCCGGAAGCGCGAACTCACCCTTCTCGTCGGCCGTCGCCGAGCCCGCCACCTCGCCGTCCGCGCCGGTCGCGGTGGCGGTGGCCCCGGCCAGCGGCCCGCCGCCCTCGGCCCGTACGGACCCGGTCAGCCCGCCGCCCCCGGCGAGCCGCAGATCGCAGGCGAGGGGGACGTCCGACACCAGCAGCGTGGCGGCCTGCGGCCGGTGGCCGGGGGCCGAGCCGATGAGGACGACGCTCGCGGTGTCGGGCGCGGCCACGGTGTAGGTGCCGTCGCGCCCGCTGACCGTACGGCCGAGCTGGCGGCCGCCGGTGTCGATCAGGGTGACCGCGGCGTCGGCCAGCGGGGCGCCGTCGGAACCGAGGACCCGGCCGTGGATGACGCTGCCGGTGAGGGCGGGGACGTCCGCGGCCGGAGGAACCGCGTCCTCCTTCTCGACCGTCTCGACCGTCTCGACCGTCTCGACCTTCTCGGCCTTTTCGACGACCGAGGTCGCCGTCGAGGCGCTCGCGGGCGCCGACGAGACACCGCTCGGGACGCGCCGCTGCCCCGGCAGACAGAAGGCGATCACGAGCCCGACGACCGAGGCCGCGCACGCCACCATGAACGACATCTGGAAGCCGTCTTTGCTCGGCAGCGCGACCCCGCCGAAGTCCGTCGTCTGACGGGCCAGGATCACCCCCACCACCGCGCTGGAGGTGGACATGCCGATGGACCGCATCAGGGTGTTCAGCCCGTTCGCCGCGCCCGTCTCCCGGGCCGGTACGGCGCTGACGATCAGGGTCGGCATGGCCGAGTACGCGATGCCGATGCCGACGCCGAGCGCGGTGGACAGCACCACGATCTGCCAGATGTGGTCGATCATCACCAGGCCCGCGCCGTACGTCGCACCGATCACGATGAGGCCGCTGATCAGCGAGACCTTGGGACCGCGGGCCGCGTTGATGCGCGCGGACAGCGGCGAGACCAGCATCATCGCCACGCCCATCGGGGCGAAGTACAGCCCCGCCATGACCATCGACTGGCCGAGGCCGTAACCGGTGGCCTCCGGCAGCTGGAGCAGCTGCGGCAGGATCAGCGACATCGCGTAGAACGAGAAGCCGACCATGATCGAGGCGAGGTTGGTCAGCAGCACCTGGCGGCGTGCGGTGGTCCGCAGGTCGACCAGCGGCTCGGCGGTACGCAGCTCGAACAGGCCCCACAGGACCAGGATCACCGCGGCCGCGCCGAACAGTCCGAGCGTCGTACCGCTCGCCCAGCCCCAGTCGCCGCCCTTGGTGATGGGCAGCAGCAGACAGACGAGCCCGGCCGTCAGCCCGACCGTGCCGAGCAGGTCGAAGCGGCTCGGGGTGCGTACGGCGGACTCCGGGACGACGGCCAGCACCAGCGCGATCGATATCGCGCCCAGCCCGGCGGCCCCGTAGAACAGCACGTGCCAGCTGGTGTGCTGCGCGACGAACGCGGCGGCCGGCAGCCCCAGCGCACCGCCGATCCCGAGCGAGGAGCTCATCAGGGCCATCGCCGAGCCCAGCTTCTGCGGCGGCAGCTCGTCCCGCATGATGCTGATGCCCAGCGGAATGGCGCCCATCGCCCCGCCCTGGATGGCCCGGCCGACCACCATCACCACCAGCTCGGAGGTGGCGGCGCAGGTCAGCGAGCCGACGACGAGCAGCGTCAGCGCGACCATCAGCATCCGGCGCTTGCCGAACATGTCCCCGAGCCGCCCCATGACGGGAGTCGAGACGGCGCCCGCGAGCAGGGTCGCGGTGACCACCCACGACGCGTTCGAGCTGGTGGTGTGCAGCAGCTGCGGCAGCTCGCTCACGAGCGGGACGACCAGCGTCTGCATCACCGAGACGGCGATGCCGCAGAACGCGAGCACCGCCACGAAACCGCCACCGACCTCGCGCCGCGGAAGCGACGGGCCGGTGGCCGGCGCGGCGCTCAAGGGCTCCTCGACGCGGGCTGGGGCTGACTGGGCCATGCGGATGCGGCCTCCAAGCGGTACAACAGGGATGAGTGGGAGATGTGCATCCTACACATGATGTGTATCGTGCACACTTCTGTTCCATGGAGCGGGGGCGACGAGGAGGAAGCGTGCTGGAGCGGCTGGAACGCGAATTGATGCTGGTCGCCAGGTGTCATGTCCTGACACCCCGAGACCGCAAGGCATCTGCTGACGAACCCTGCGCGGCCCCCACACCCGACCGCCTGGACCGCTCCGCCTACCTGCTCCTCTCCCGCCTGGACGCGGAGGGCGCGATGTCGATCGGCCAGCTCGCCGACGCGTTCCAGCTCGACGTCTCCACCGTCAACCGCCAGACCGGCACCCTGCTGCGCGGCGGCCTGGTCGAGCGCATCCCCGACCCCGACGGCGGCCTCGCCCGCAAACTCCGCGTCACCGCCCTGGGCACCGAACGCCTCACCGCCGAACGCGACTGCCGCCGCACCAGCCTGGCCCGGCTGCTCGAAGACTGGACCCCGGAGGACCTGGCCCGCTTCGGCGAGGTCCTGACCCGCTTCAACCGCGAGGTCGAAGCCCACGACGGCCGCCCCTGGCCCCGCGAGGAGACGACGGAATCAGCGGCCGAGGGTACGCGTTGACCTGAATACGGACCCCACCCGAGGAGGACGACGCGATGTCCACCCACACCCCCCATCCCCACACCGGCTCGGGCGCGGGCCACCGCGTGGAGGTGGTCCGCGGCACGCAGCACGTCAAGGTCACCATCGACGGCCAGGTCGTCGCCGAGACGGACCGCCCGCTGCTGCTCCACGAGACGGGCCTGCCCGTGCGCTACTACCTCCCGCCGGAGGACGTGGACCTGACCCTGTTCGAGCCCACCGACACCCGCACCACCTGCCCCTTCAAGGGCGAGGCGGCGTACTGGACGTACATCGGCCCGGACAGTGGGGCCGAGCTGCGCCCCGACGTCGTGTGGACGTACGCACAGCCGATCGACGCGGTGCCGGAGATCAAGAACCACCTGTCGTTCTACGACGCGGTAGCCGAGATCACCGTGTCTTAGGCATCGGGGGACGAAGGCCCCATCACCCCATCAGGGGCCTTCCCCCACCCCCCCACGGGGAACGGCTGACGCGTGCACCTCCACGCGTACTCCTGGCTGGGCGAGAAGGAGCTGTTCGACCACGAGATCCTCCGCCGCCTCCCCGACCGCCCCCTGCCCCCGGTGACACCGGAGGACGAGGAGTACTACCGCACCCAACTGGACGCCTTCCGCCGCTCCGAGCTGCCGCCCATGGAAACGGCGTACTGGCTCCTCAAAGCCCCCGCCCTCATCCGCGCCACCTTCCGCGAACCCAAGGACGCCGCCACCTGGCTGGGCCAACAGCTCACCGAACACGCCCCCGGCTTCCACTCCCGCCAGGAAGCCGACACCGCTCGCCTGTCCCGCCTGGTAGCCACAGCCACCACTCGCCTGACCCAAGGCGGCGACGTCTCCCTCGGCTTCTACGTAGGCCGCACGTCCTTCCTCTCCCTGGCCGTAGTGACGTGCTCCCCGAACTCCTCGGCCCCGGACCTCCGCTGCCCCCAGCTGAGTCCGCCTACCTAAGGCAACTGAGTACCCGACGCGATCCGTCCCCGCCCCGCCCGCGGTTGAGTGGACGGATGAACGAGAGAGCCTCCGCCGAACCGAGCGCCGCCAACACGCCCGACGCGGGACACGACCGAAGGGTCCGCACAGCGGCGAAGGTCGGCGTGGGCCTGCTGATCCCCACCGCCATCGTCAGCATCCTGCTCTCCCTCATGACGGAGCGCGCCGCCGACTGCGTCACGAACGGCAACCAGTGCTCTTCCATCCCTGGCCCGGTGATCTTCGGCGCGTTCCTCGTGTCGGCAGCGCTGGGCCTCTTCGCCGCAAGCTGCCCCCAGCAGCGGCTGCCGTTCTCCACAGCCCGTTCCTGGGCGGTCAAGTTGCAGTGGCTCGCTCAGCTGACGATGGCGATGCTGCTGCTCGCCTCTCCCTGAGCCGCTCAGCTCTGCTGGTTGCCGATCTTGCCCGTCATGTCGGTGGTCTGCCCTGCCGACGGAACCTCCGGGTCGACCTCCGCGCCGAAGTCGGAGAACTCGATCAGCGTGCGCACCGTCATCCTCTCCGGGACGGCGGTGGTCTTGTCCGCCCGGTCCGTCGGCTTGAGGTTCATGGTGATCTGCTGACGGCGGATGCGGCCCTGGTCGTCCAGCCAGATGTCCATCGGCACGGTGGGACCGACCTGGCGCTTCAACGCGGCGCCGCCGGGGAGCTTGTCGATGTCCACGGTGACCCGGTAGCGCGTGGTCCGCCCGCCATCAACTGTGGCCTTGCCGACCTTTTCTGTGTTCCGGTCGGTGATGCCCTTGCCGAGCGACGCGGACTGCGCGGGGTCGTTGATCTGATTGCTGCTGCCGCTGTTCTGCTCGGCAGCCGCCTTCTTCAGGTCGATCTTGATCCACGGCTTGTCACCGGGGATCTGCGCGCGCTGCTTAGGCGGAAGCTTCTGGTAGACCACCTGGTCGACGACGCGCTGCTCGACCTTCTGGCCCCCGGCGCTGATGGTCATCGCGCTGTCCCCGTCCTCGAGGTCGATGACGCCCTCGCCGTCCGCGGCAGCCGTCTTGCCCGCGGCCGACGTCTCCGTCCGAAGCGTCATCCGCGCCGTCTCCTCCTCGGCGGTCTTGGCCTACGCGGTACGGACCGCCGCCGTACCCCCTGCGCCGCCACTCGCCGCGGGCGAGGTCTTCCCGCCCTTGCCCTCGGAGTCGCCGTCACTCCCGCACGCGGTCAGCACCCCGCAGGCGAGGAGCCCCACGGCGCCGATGGCACCCGCCCGTATCCCGCTGGCTAAGTGAGTCATCTCTCCAACTCCTCTCAACGACTGGGGATACCGAGTGCCCCGGAAGCGCCGGACGAGACCGCCGAAGAGCAACCCTCGCCGGACGCGATGCATCCGGCGAGGGAGACGGGGCGGCGGCTCAGGAGAAGTTCACGTCGCTGCACAGGAAGTACGTCTGGTCCATGTGCGAGGCCTGCCAGATCGTGTAGACGACGTGGCGGCCGGTGTAGCCGGAGGTGCTGACGTCGATCGAGTAGTTCTGGCTGGGGGCGTACTTGCCAGTCGTGGTGACCAGTTGCAGGTCGCTCCACTTCAGCGGCTGGGTGGTGGGGTCGTACCCCTGCCGGGTGACGTAGACCTTGAAGTAGTCGGCGCCGTGGCTGGCCTGGTCGTACAGCTTGACGGTGAAGTTGCGGCTGATGTTGGTGGTCTTCCAGGCGCCCGGGGTGTCCAGGGAGTCGTAGCGGCCGCCTTCGGTGTGGCCGCCGCTGCACAGCTGTCCGTCGGGGACGGTAGCCGGGAAGTTGCCGGCGGAGCCGTTGCGGTAGAGGCCGTTCCAGTTCCACATGGCGTTGGGGTTGGCCTGCCAGGCCTGCCAGCACATGGGGTCTTTCTGGGCCATCTCCGGGTTCAGGTGGTCGCTGCCCCAGCGCAGCCAGCAGCCGTAGTTGCGAGAGGCGGGGTCGATGACCGATCCGTGTGCGCTGGCGGTGCCGGACCAGGGGATCAGGCCGAGCAGCAGCGCGGACAGCAGTCCGAGGGCGCGAGTCGCCCAACGTAAGGAATAGCCGCGTTCATGACAAATCATTGCGCGATCTTCCTCCATCGTCCGTGGGGGAGTGGGAGAGATATGGGAGCGCTCCCAAACGCCAGCTTGCCCGACGCCGCCCATGCGAAACGTACGCGTTGCCCGCGCGGACTACGCCGGAAGCGACGCCAGCGAGGCCGTAACCACCACCGGCGCCACCCGCTCCGCCCTCCGCAGTCCGTCCGCGACCATCTCCACCAGCCACACCGCGATATCCGGTGACCACTCCCGCGTACGGCAGCCCAACCGCATCACCTCACGCATCCCCTCGGTGTGCAGCACGCGATCAAGATCGAGATCCAACCCCGGCAAATCACCTCCCACCGCGGACGCGGAGAAATCCACCACCCCCTGCGCCATCTCCCGCACCGCTTCACGGACGGCCACCGCATCCCGCTCGCCCATCCCGCCCGCCTCGGGATGGCAGGAGACGGTGACCACCACTTCATGTCGGGCATCCGGATCCGCAAGGCCGAACCACGGCGCCAATTCGGTCTGGTGGAAAGCCGTATTGCGTTCGGCCGCCTGCAACGGCAGCAGGGCATGCAGGCCGGTGAATGTCACGGTGCCCACGCGAGCCAAAGTCTCGGCCAACACCAAAGACATCGGCCGAATGGGAAGCCCCG
Organism: Streptomyces botrytidirepellens; assembly: GCF_003721215.1. Taxonomy (NCBI): domain Bacteria; kingdom Bacillati; phylum Actinomycetota; class Actinomycetes; order Kitasatosporales; family Streptomycetaceae; genus Streptomyces; species Streptomyces botrytidirepellens. The sequence continues at coordinate 65,338 of NZ_RIBZ01000153.1, read as the reverse complement.
GACGCGGGGGATCGGTAAGAACCCCAGCCTGCAACCAGGCCAGTTGATGAACCCCGCCATCCTGCGTCCAATCACCGCCCACCTCCTCATGAGCCCAGGAAGTGGGCTCATGGCGAGCCGTGACCTCTCCGTCCTCATGAAGCCAACTGGTCAGGGATTGCCAGCCGTAGGAACCGGCCCGGTCGATCGCAAAGCCGAGGATATCTTCCTCAACCGTGCCCTCGTCATCCTGCTCTACAACCCGGTCAAACCAGGGATTCCGCTGGAGAATCCCATGCAGACCAGCAATCACGGTGGGCGGAATCATGGGCACTCCCCGGAAAATGCGCGGCGCTGGAAGAGTATTCTTCCAGCGCCGCTATCAGCTCTTGATCACGTGCCACAGTACAGTGTCTGCGTATCCGTGGTCTTCTTGTGGTTGTCGTCCGGGTAACCGACGATGTCAACGTCGATGACGCTGCGGAAGGAGTGCTTCGCGATGAAGTTGGTGCACTTCCAGGCAGCCGACGCCCGCTTGGCGCTTCCGCCACCGGAATAGACGGTCTTGGACCCCTTGTTCAGCGTCGTCCACCCCGACCCGCCCTTGACCTGGAGCCACACCGTGACCTTGGCCTTGGTCGCGGGTCCGTTCAGACGCTTCCACCACCCGTGTGCGTTGATGTTGCCCCGTACCGTGTGCGAAAAGTGCACCCGGTCGCCCTTGGTCTCGAACGCTCCGACGCCGGAGCCGGACCGGGCCTCCTTCATGCTGTAAGTTCCCCGGTCCTGCGGGGCGTTGTGGCTTTCGGCCTGCGCCGTGCCGACTGCGCCAACGGCCAACAGTCCGGCCAATGCGGCGGAAGCCGCCCCCGTACGGATACGCACGTAAAGTTCCCCCTGAATTTCGGGTCGTGTTGCCCTGGCGCACAACCCAAACAGGCGCTCGAACTTCGCGCAATCGTTTAGTTTCCGGACCTCCGCATTCCAAGCCTCCGCTTTCTTGCCACGCCAGTGTCCGACCCAGGAAGAGTGCGGCCCGTGTCGTCAATGCACGAGATTCCGTTTGCGTGTTGGTGCCATCCGCCCGACCCGGGGTAGTCGGCGGGGCATGGGTGACATTCTGGTCGGCACCTGTTCATGGACGGACCGTGCTCTGCTGTCCAGCGGCTGGTACCCGCCGGGACTGCGCGACGCGGCGGGGAGACTCCGGCATTACGCCGCCCAGTTCCCGGTGGTGGAGGTCGACGCCACGTACTACAACCTGCCCAGCACCCGTAACAGCGCCCTCTGGGCCGAACGCACCCCGGACGGCTTCCGCTTCGACGTCAAGGCATTCTCCCTACTCACCGGCCACCCCACAGCCCCGAACGCGTTGCCCGCCGACCTGCGCCCCGCCCTGCCCGGGCGGCGACACGAGGCTGACGCCGGACTGCTCGACGAGGTGTGGCAGCGCTTCACCGGAGCGCTCGAACCGCTGAGGAGCGCGGGGCGCCTCGGCGCCCTGCTCTTCCAGTTCCCACCCTGGTTCGCCCCCGGCGACCCACGAGCGAAGGCGTTCCTGGTCCAATGCGCGCGCCGTACGGCTGGCTGGCCGGTCGCCGTGGAATTCCGCCACCCCGGCTGGTGGTCGAACGATGAGCGGCCCGAGACGGAGGCGGCGCTCAAGGACTGGGGCATGTCCGCCGCAGCCGTGGACATGACGCAGACGCTGCCCACCTCCATACCACCGGTCACCCCGGTCACCTCACCCCGCCTGGCGGTGGCGCGCTTCCACGGCCGCAACGGGGCCTGGGGCACCGGCACCAAGGAGGAGCGGTTCCGCCACACCTACACCACGGACGAACTGGAGGAATGGATACCGCGCCTCCGCGGGATGGCCGACCGGGCCGACGAAGTCCACGCCCTGTTCAACAACTGCTGCGCAGACGCGGCCGTCCGCGCCGCGGAGTCGACGCGGCGCCTCCTCGGCGCCCCCACGGGCCCGGGCTGACGAGGGCCGAGCATGGAACGGATGTCTTCCGTGACGCCGCCTTGTCTGCCCACGCGATCAGGTCCCGCAACTCATCCCTCCCTCGCTCGACCACCTCCACAAGTCGGGCTGGCTGCGCAGCGGGCGGCAGCGGGGCGTCGGCTACCAGGTCGAGCATGCCCCACTTGCCGTCCAGCCATCGCCGCAGGGCCTGCCAATTGCGAGCGCGGTCCGCGTTCAGGGCGGAGTCCCAGGGATCAGCCGCGTATGGCGTGCGGTCGTCACCGAAGGCGCGCAGCAGGCCCGAGCGGCGCACCAGACACGGGTAGCAAAGGCCGCAATGGGCGAGTGCGGGCCCAGCGGGATGACGGTCGGGGGGAGTACCGCAGCTCAGGGTGGCCTCCAGGACCCGCTGCGGCGGACCCGCGTCACGTGCTACCGCATGGAAGGAAGTTGCGTCGTATTAGTGCCACGGAGCTCCATTTTTCCGACATCATCGGGGCATGCAAAAGCTCGAGGCGCACGAGATGCCCTTGCACAAGGTGTTCAGCAGTGACTACGACTTTCAGATCCCTGACTACCAGCGCCCCTATGCCTGGCAGGAGGAGCAGGCGGCTCAACTGCTAACGGACCTGCACGAAGCTTTGAGCCGCGGGACGGATGAACCGTACTTCCTCGGATCCGTTGTGCTCGTCAAGAACAGCGCAGTCCCGAAGGCGGATGTCATCGATGGCCAGCAGCGCCTCACGACCCTGACCATCCTCCTGTCCGTCCTACGCGACCTCACCGAGGATCCGGAACTACGCGGCGACCTCGACCGGTTGGTAATGGAGCCGGGTGCCAAGATCCGTGGGCTCGCACCGAGGCCGCGGCTTACTCTGCGAAGCCGTGACGCGGACTTCTTCGAGAAGTACGTGCAGACGAAGGGCGCAGTGGGCACTCTGCTGACGCTCAAGGAGGAAGTGCTGCGGACCGACGCGCAGAAGGCCGTTCTCCGCAATGCGACAGTCCTCCACCGCAGCCTCACCGCGTTGACCGAGGAGCGCCGGCTGGAACTGGCCCAGATGCTCGCCGAGCGGACTTTTCTTGTCGTCGTCAGCACTCCTGACCTCGACAGCGCACACCGGATCTTCAGCGTCATGAACTCCCGCGGCCTGGACCTGTCCCCCACCGACATCTTCAAGTCGCAGCTGATCGGGGATCTCGGGGCGCACGCGTCCGAGGCGTGCGCCACCACCTGGGAGGACGCCGAGGAGATGCTGGGGCGTGACGACTTCGCGGAACTCTTCCTCCACCTGCGGATGATCTTCGCCAAGAAGCGGGCTGAGCAGGAGCTGCTCAAGGAGTTCCCGGAGCAGGTGCTCAGCCGCTACCTCCCCGGCAGGGCCGAGGTCTTCGTCCATGACGTCGTCCGGCCGTATGCCGAGGCCTACGCCCAGATCCGTGAGGCACGTTACGAGTCCGCCTCGGGTGCGGAGGCTGTCAACGCCTGGTTCCGGAGGCTCCAGCAGGTCGACAACTACGACTGGCGGCCCGCCGCCCTCTGGGCGCTGCGCCACCACGAGAGCGACCCGGTATGGCTCGACACGTTCATGCGGGCCTTGGAGCGGCTGTCGGCCAGCATGTTCGTCCGCCGCGTCTACACGACCCCTCGCGTCACACGCTACGCCGAGCTGCTCCGGCAGCTCGATGAAGGACAGGGCCTCGACTCCTCGGCTCTCGAACTGAGGGACGACGAGAAGGTCGAGACCCGGGCCAGGCTCGACGGCGATCTCTATCTGGTCAGCAAGATCCGCAAGTACGTGCTGCTACGGCTTGATGAGCTGTTGGCCCGCGGGCAGGGCGTGACATACGATCACCCGCTCATCACCGTGGAGCACGTCCTGCCGCAGAACCCGAGGGCCGATTCGCAGTGGGACGAGCTGTTCGACGAGGAGCAGCGTGCCCAGTGGACCCACCGCCTGGGAAACCTGGTCCTGCTGAATCGCGCCAAGAACTCGGCGGCCCAGAACTATGACTTCACCGCCAAGAAGGCCAAATACTTCACCGGCCGCGGGGGCGTGGTCCCCTTCGCGCTGACCAGCCAGGTGCTCCAGCATGCCGAGTGGACGCCCGAGGTGCTGAAGGCCAGGCAGGAGGAGCTGCTGGGGGTGCTCTTCGAGGAGTGGCGTCTGTGAGTGCGAGGGCCGGGGCGTCACGCCAGGCCCTGACTCAATGATCCCCATGAAGCCCAAGGTGTTCCACTATGGGTCTGTGTGGGCTATGGCCTTCCGCAATTCACGGTTCGCGGCCCCGCGTACTCGCTGCTCCCGTGTGACCCTTGTCAGTTGCCACCGGTCTGTCCGGCCCCTCGGCCCGCATCCGCCACCCGCCCCGCGCCATGGACCTGCAGTCCGACGGCGCTCCCTCACTGCGTCCGCGGCGCCACTGTCTGATGACCGCCCTGTTGCCGTCCAGGCACCCGCGATAGCCTGCGCATGTCCTGTGCGGCACAACTACCCGCACAACCAGCAACACGCGAGGGGCGCGAGGGGACCGTGGAGCGGGGCGACGTGCGGGGGCACTACGAGGAACTGGCAGCCGAGTACGACGAGCACTGGGTCTACGGTCCGGACTACATTCCATGGATGTCTGGCCAAATCTCCGAGGCGCTACGGCTCAGCCCCACGAACCGGATTGCCGACATAGGCTCCGGAACGGGCTTGTTCGCCAGGGAGGTGGCCAGGCAGCTCCAGCCGCGCCATCCGATCCTGTGCGTCGATCCGTCCGAGAAGATGCTGCGCCAGCTCGGCACACCGCCTCCCCCTGGCCTGACACCGATCGTCGCGTCCGCCGAGGACATCGCCGAAGGCCGTGCTGATCTGCCGTACGAACAAGTCGACGCGATGTGGCTCAAGGAGTCGGTTCACCACATCACCGATCAACCGCGCACGCTGCGCGGCCTGGCCGACCGGCTGGCCGCCGGAGGGCGGCTGCTGGTGGTGATGCTCCCCGCCACCATCCAGTACCCGCTGTTCCAAGCGGCTCTCGACCGCTTCGAGGAGTTGCAGCCGGACCCTGCCCACATCCAACAGCACTTGAGCGCGGCCGGGCTGGACGCCGGCCTCACTCACGTCGAGCACGAACTGCGCATCGACCGGGACAAGTACATCGGCATGGTGCGCGCCCGATACATGTCGCTGCTGTCCACGTTCAGCGACAGTGAGATCGAGAAGGGCATCGAAGAGATGCGGGCCGCGCATCCCGAGCCCGTCCTGGTGTTTCCCGACCGGTTCGCGTTCGTCCTGGGGGAGCGGCCTGGGGAGAATGTATGAGCGCAGTGGTCGATGAACGGCTGCGGCGCCTGAGGAGCGAACTCGACGACCACTCGCGGATCGCTGACCGATTAGGGCTCGACCTTGAGCGGCCGCTGCGTTCCCTCGACGACGGTTATCCGGAGAACGCGGTCGCGCTGATCGGGAAGCTGACCGAGAAGCTCCTCAAGGAGCTGTGGCGCCACCACGGCGTCGAGGGTGACCCTTCGACGAAGGCCCTGAACGACCTCGTCAAGCGCTGCCGTCCTCACATCCGCAGCAGTACGGTCTTGGACGCGCTCGAGGACATCCGGCGGCTCCGCAACCGGTCCACGCACGACGGGTACGACATCAGCGACGAGGACGGGCTGCTGGCGGTTCGCAGGCTCGTCGACGTGCTGGTCTGGTTCACCGACACCGGAAGCGCGGCCCTACTCGGCGGTGAGCCGGACATGGCCCCGGAGGTGGCAGGCCGCTGCGAGTTCCTTGCCGGGTTGTACGTCACGCTGGGCTACCGGCAGGCGAAGCGCTTCGTCCTCAGTCCGGACACCGTGTACCAGCTGTTCTGCCGCGAGTCGGGCATGCGGCTGGAGTACGTGGAGTTGATGCTCTCCCGGGACGCCGACGACCTGAGTACCGTCCTCGCCTCCAGCGGTGGCGAGCTACTGCGCACCCGGCTGCCCAAGCTCACCCGGTTCGTCGTCCTGGATGACGACAGCGGTAGCGGCACGGACTCCGGGGCACTCCATCAACTGCTGGGCCGGGACTTCCGGATCGTGGGCTACGACGGTTTCGTCGACACCATCGTCAATCTCGATGACCATCTCGCCCCGCTCACCTCCACCGCCAGTCCGGCGGAGCCACGGGCCGCTGTCACCGCGGCGACCCTGACCACCGACCCGCGCACCGGCGAGGTACACGTGGCGCAGTCCGGGGACGCGGCGCAGTTGCTCGCCCGTCTCACGCGCGGCAGCGCGAACGTGCTGGTCACCGGTCGCCCCGGAAGCGGAAAAAGCACGCTCCTGCGCGCGCTGGCTGCCGACCCGGAGATCCGCCGCTTCCGCTTCTACTTCGACCTCGGCCTCAAACCGAAGGACGAACCGTTCTCCGAGTACGCGGCCCGTCTCCTGGCGCCGGTCATGACGTCGGCGGATCGCTCACGTGCCTACGACCTTTTCCTCTACCTGATCCGGTCCGGGACCGCGCTGTGCGTGCTCGATGCCGTCGACGAGGGGGTCGAGGAATCGAGCCCCTCCGGATTTCTGCGGCTCTTCACCGATCTCGCGGCCGTTCTGTCCGCCGAATCGGCGGTGGTCATGAGTTCGCGGGTGTCCTTCCTCGCGGACTCTCCCCAGGTGCGTCAACTGCTGGACAGCGGCGCGGGCCGCTCGGAGCAGTTGGTCGAGCAGATGTACGCGAACGGTCTCGACCCGGCTCGTGTCCCGCACTTCCACGTCGTACGCCTGGCCGAGCCCGAGGCGACTCCTTTGGAGAAGCGCATCACGGCTGAACTGAAGCTCCCGCCGGGGCAGTCGCTGGCGGAGCTCCTTGGCGCACACATCGCGCGGACACTGGTCGAGCGTGGGCAGCCGGAACTGGAGCGGAAGCTGCCGACCGTGTTCGGGCAGGCGTTTCTCACGGACCGTAGGGTCTTCTCCCTCCTCGACTTGTTCCGGGATCTGGGTGCCGACGCCTTCACGGGCGGGCGCCCCGATCTCGACGCCTGCGGCCTCGCCCCGCTGCTGCGCCCTGCCGGGCCCGATCACGTCGCCTTCGTCCACACGGCGTACCAGGAGTTGCTGGCCGCCCGGTATCTCGCGGACCCGGAAACCCGGGACGCGGCAGCGGACATTCCCGGCGGCGCCTTCCTCACCGAGCAAGTGCGGGCCTTCCTCGCCGACATGCCCGGCGCTCCGGAGTCGGACGACTGCGTGCTGCCCGCCGGGGCGTTCCTGGTGGGTCCCGCCGAGAGGCTGTTGATCCGTCGCGTCCAGCGTCCCGTGCGCTTCGACCGCCATGCCGTCACAGTCGCCCGCTACCGCGATTTCCTCAACACCCTCGACACGGACGGCACCTCGCGGTGGGATCATCCGGACCAGCCCGCGGACATCACGCACCGTGCCATGACCGACCGGCTGGCACATGCCGACTACTACGAGAACCCTCGCTACGACGCACACCCGGCCGTCTGCATCACCTGGTGGAGCGCGTACGCCTTCGCCGCCTTCGAAGGCAAGCGTCTCCCGACCGCACTCGAGTGGGAGGCTGCCGCGCGCGGCACCGACGGACGATTGTTCCCGTGGGGTGACACAGCCGACAGCACCCGCGTCAACTGCGCCGACTCCTGGGTCGGCCGGCCTGTCGTGACGTACCAGGCGTGGTACCGGGAGTTCGCGGGCACGGCCGTACGCCGGGCCGGGGTGACACCCGTCGGGGACCGCCCCGACAACCGCTCACCGTTCGGCATCCTCGACATGGTGGGCAACTGCTGGGAGTGGACATCCACTGCCTTGTCCGACCCGACCGCGGCCGTCATATGCGGCGGCAGCTACGACAACCCGATGCGCGCGGTACAGGCCAGCAGCAAGGGTGTCTACCGGAAGCACGGGGGGAGTAACGCGGTCGGCTTCCGATGTGTGCAGGACATCGACAACGACACAGGGGAGACGACAGCATGAGCGGTGGCGGGCCGCGCCACGGAATCATCGTCGACACGCGGCCGACCGGCGGCGGACCACGTGGTGCGCTCAGCTCCTACGTCGTCCGGGACGACGAGGACGAGCGGTACTACGGCTTCGACTACCGGCAGATCGTGACCGAGGGATTCCGGACCATCCGCCCCGGCGAACGCGTCCGCTTCCACATCAGTGCCGAGAGCCCCGACCAAGCCGAGTTCGTCATCCGTCTCGACCAGCCCGACCCGGCCGAATACTACCGGTGACCGCCGAAGTGCCGCTGCTCAGCGAGGTCACGGGGACGCGCCAGGAGCTGACCGTCGTCCTTCCCGCCCGGCTACAGCACGCCCCGGACTGGCCCGAAGGTCCCTTCCCGTTCGAGCTGGGCAGCCGCCGTACCGACGCCGCGACCCGGTCCACGTACTTCGCCGCTGCCTCCGCGCGTGCCCTGTACGGGGCCCCCGGGCGGCCCTGCCGCTGGCACCTTCCGCAGGACGCCAAGCGAGACGGGCTCCATCTGCTCGGCATGGAACTGCTGCGCGCGGCCACCGCTCGTGACCCCGAACACGCTTTGGCCGTACTGCACTTCAGCGTGGAGAAACCACTCCTGCCAGTACTCCGTACCCTCGCCGGTCGGCGGTCCAGCACAGCCGACGAACCGCTCACCGGCCCCTTCGATCCGGCCGCGCTCCTCGCCGGGGTCGCCGACGTCCGCGCCACGGGCGCACCGTTCGCCATCGCCCGTCCCTACACCGTTGCCTTCATGGCCCCCTCGGAGCAGCACACCCCCGTGCTCCGCGACGGTCCTCAAGGAACCCTGCCTGTCAGCGCGGACCGCTGGCTGTGGCAGCTCGCATCACGCTCCACACCGGAGGACTTTCCCCTCCCGCCCGAGACAGCAGACGAGCAGCTCAAGGACACCATGAGGATCTCGGCGGACTGGAGCGCCCTGGTCCTTCGGCAGGGGACCGCCTTCGTGGGCCACCGGCCCGACACAGGTGCTGGTGACTTCTTCGAGTTCGGGGCCCTGCACTCCCGCACTGTCTACCTTGACGCGCTGCTCCTCGGCTCTCTCCAGCGCGACCACATCGACGAGCTTACGGACGAGCTCTCCGCGGTGTTCGACTCCTCACGGCTGGCACGCCGCGTCGCCGCCTTGGAGCGGAATATCGCAGTCTTCCGCAGCACCTACTGGCGACAGCACCTCACCGCCCACGGTCCAGCGAACGACCTGCTGCTCGCCTTCCAGAACCAGCACCGACTTCCCGCCCGCTTCACCGAGATCCTCGCCGAAGCCGCTGACTACAGCAGACTCGTACAGACTCAGGAGAGCCAACAGATCAGCGGGGCCCTGGGCGTCCTCACCATTCTTGGCCTGCCACTCGGCACCGCCCTCAGTATCCTGCAAGTGCTGGGTGACGATTCGGTGGCCCATCTGCTGATCGCACTCGGCCTGTCGATCGCGGCCACGGCCGCGGCCCTCACGACTCGGTACGGACGCCTGGTCCTGTCGTCGCTGCGCGGCGGCGATGGTGAGGCGTAACGCACTGTTTCGTTCGGTCGATCGCTGTACACGGTACCGACTGGCGGCGGCGCGGCGGGTCCTACAGCAAGTGGTCGGCCTTGCCGGCCTTGATGTCGGTGATGAGGGCGCGCAGGGCTTCGAGGGAGTCGGTGAGGTAGTGGTCCTCCTGGCCGGCCACGGCTATGTAGCCGTTGCCGTCGGCGTCGGTGCCTAGGCGGAAGCAGTTGTTGCCTTCTGCGCAGTAGGGGGTTTCCCACGTGATGACAGGCATGAGGGCTCCTTAGAGTTCACGGGCGACAGCATGGATGAGTTCCCGGGATTTTTCGGGGCTCAGAGAGTGCGCATCCATCCAGTCGAGGTGGGCACGGAATTTGGCGAGTTGGGCTTCGGCATGGAGGAACTCGGGGCCGTGCGTGGAATCCAACTGGACTGTATCGAGCTGCGGCACGGGGCCTTCGGCATACAGAAGGGCGTGCCCCGCTCCCGGAAAGCCGTCGCTGCTGACGGGGATAATCCGCAGAGTGATGTTGTCGCGCTCGGACATGACCTGTAGGTGGTCGAGCTGGGTCTGAGTGACTTTGCGGCCACCGAACTGCATACGGAGGGCCGCCTCGTGAATGTATCCGATGTACGGCAGTGAGATCGGCTCATCCAGAACCTGCTGTCGATCCATGCGGTGCTTCACGCGCAACTCGACCTCCAAACGGGACATGCGCGGCAGCCCGGAGTTGAACACCGCGCGGGCGTACTCCTCGGTGTGCAATAGGCCCGGCAGATGGACGATCTGCCCGGTGAGCAGGCGTTTGGCGTGCCACTCAAGCTCGGCGATGTCGAGCAGTCCAGACGGCAAGGTACCGCGGTACTGCTCCCACCAGCCGGGGTCCGCTTCATCGGCCATGGCCGCGACGGCCTCGATGTAAAGATCGTCAGAGCAGTCGTAGTTGCTGGCCAGCGTCCGCACTCGCTCCGGGGTCGTGATCCGAGTGCCTGCTTCCATGTTGGAGATCTTCGCGCGGTCCAGGCCCAGCAGGCCAGCTGCGTACTGCGTGCTTGCACCTGCTGCGAGACGGAGTTTGCGCAGTTCAGCGCCAAGTCGCTGTTGGCGTTCTGTGGGTGCACTTCGCATCGACATGCTGTCCCTCTCTGCCCGGCCCGCCAGTCTGCCGGGCTTCGCATGCTTGGTCCAAACTCTATCGTGGCAAATTGCCACTGAAGTTGTGGCGCTGCGCCACAGGGAGCCGCTAGTGTTGGGTCACGCGCACGCTACACACCGCAATGCCGGAAGCGCACCGCGCGAGCCTGCCCGTCTGCCCTGGGACGGGCGTGCTCGCGACCAGGGCGGCAGGCCACCGGCGACCCCGAACCCTCACCACAGCAATGGAGTTCGCCATGCCCGAGATCCCCCTCGTACCCGTTCACTGGCGCTTCCCTGCCCACCCCACCTCCGTACGGCGAGCCCGCCACGCCGTCGCCGAATCGCTGCCACAGGTCCTTCGTCCCCACCTCGGCGACGACCTCGGCCTGCTGACCTCCGAGCTGGTCACCAACGCCCTTCGTCACGGCGCCTGCCGGGAGGACGAGGAGCTCATCGAACTCATCCTGTGGCCCGCCGACGGACACTACTGGCTCGCCGTCTCCGACCCGGGTACCGGCAAACCCGAACTGGCTCGCCCGGACACAAACTCCGAGAGCGGTCGGGGTCTGATCCTCGTCGACAGCCTCGCCACCGCTTGGACCGTCCGGCCCCGCCCCACACGCGGAACATCCGTGATCGCGGGTCTCCCTTTCCGCCAGGGCGGTTGACGGCGCGGAGCGGTCGGCCGGGCGTGTAAGGCTGCGCCGTCGATACAGCAGTAGACGGTGCAGCCCTCATCGATGTTTGACGCCGATCGTCGGGCCAACTCAGTTTTCTTCGAAACCTGTGTCCTCGAACTTCAGCTGGGCGGCGTTCTCTCGGACGGTACGCACCTGCTGTTCGGTGAATCCGTCGGGAGTGCTTGCAGTGATCTCGATACGGACCTCGAGCGTGACGCCGTCGGCGGCTTCGAGGTGCGCGAGGACCTCCTGTTGGATATTGGCGAAGTCGGCAGCAGGACGATCGGAGTTGAGGGCCTTGACACCCCAGAACCTGCGCGTGACCCTCTTCGCTGGCGGAGTCGAAGGCTGAGAGCCAGGGCCCGGTGTAGATGTGACAGCAGCGGGGCTGGGAGACGGGCTGTTGCCTTCACTGCTGTTGCCGTCATCCGCACTGGTGACCGGTTCGATCGGCGGGGTGGCCACAACCCGTGCGCGCTGGGCGACGGCTCGAGCTGGCTGGACGAGGAGCGTGTCGTCGGTGACAAAACTGGGATCGGGCTTGTCGCCATGCATCCAGAGGTTCTGGTACTCGTCGGTGGCCTCGTCGTGGCCGTCGGCGAGGGCGAAGGCGTCCTGCTGCCAGAGGAGGACGTCAGCAGCACCGAGTACGGCCTGCTCGAGTACCTGCCGGTTGGGCAGGCGCTTGAGGTAGGGGTACTGCGTGTACCAGGACCACAGGTCGCCGAACCTCACATGTCCCTTGCCCCAGGCGTTGGCCAGGGCGCCTTCGAGAGCCATACGTACCAGAGTGGCCCCGAGTACCGGGGTGATCCAGCCCTTGGCCTTGAGCGCCGCGGTGACGCGCTCGGCGAGGGAACCACCGTCCTTGGCGATGCGGGTGAAGGAGATGGTCGGCTTCTGGCCAGGCAGTTCGGTCGGGATCAGCGCTGCGGTGAATGCCGCGCGGACACGGTCGTCGACCGCCGCGTCCAACTGACGTGCGCGGGTGACGGACTGCTTGCGCTGCTGGGCGCTGAGCTCAAGCTCCTCAGCCTCATCGGCGATGGACTTCCAAGCCCGGTACTCCCGCACCACTCCGTCGAGCTCGGGGTAGGTGTCGCGATCGGCGGCGACCATGACCAGCATGTTGCGGCGCTGCCGCTGCCCGGTGCCTGCCTCTCGCAGGAGACGCGCGGCGAAATCCGTGGCGGCAGAGGCGTCCTTGCCCCAGGTAAATTTCGGATGCAGGACGACGAGCTTGAGCACCTCGGAGTCGAGGATGTCCCCGGTGTCGAGAGGCGCGGCATGCACGGTACCGAAGGAAGCCTTGGATGCCTTCTCCGTAGCCTTGAGGCGTTCGACGATCGTGGCGTGCACGTCGGCCTCGCTGTAACCGGCCGCACGGTCGGCGGCCACACGGGAGACCGAAGCAGCCAGGTCGTACCAGGAGCGGTCGCCGTCCTCATAGAAGTAGGTAGCACGCTGGCCCAGCAAGGCGCGCGCGTCACCGATGTGGTTGATGACGTCGCCAGGAACCGCAGTGCCCAGGCGGAGCTGCTGGATGTCCACGCCCTTGTGTGCCGAACGCAGCGTCGGGACGGTAGCCATGAACACTGACCGGGCGAGACGCCTGGTAAGGGCTCGCTGCCCGAACGACGGACGCTCGCGATCGATCTGAACCGGGGTCGCCCCCTCCCCGTCGACGTCCTTGTCCACCACTGGCTTCCAGTTGTCGTCGAGATACTTGGTGATCTCGCTGAATACCTGGGTGTCGTGGACGGGCACGGCGCCGGGGGTGATGAGCGGCGTGGTGTCATTGGCGACCCACAGAGAGTTGATGACCACGCTCATCAGACGCAGCACGCCGCGGGTGCGCTGGAACTTCGGCAGCGTCGACCAGTCCTCGTAGAGCCGGTCGAACAGCTCGGGGTGGATCGGATACGCCGCTCGGATGCGCTGCTCGTACGCCCCCGTGGTCGTCTCACGCGGGAAGAACCCGGTGTTCTCTTGGTAGTACTTCACGTACTGCTTGGCCACCGCAGCGATGTCCGCCAGGGCCACGGCGTCGGGTTCTTCGAACAGGCGCCGCCGCACGATCTCGAAGGACTCGATGTTGTTGGCCGGTCGCCAGTCGTCAGCGTTCCGGCCGATGGTGTGCTGCAGGGTTTCCAGAGCGACGTGCCCGTTGGGCCCACCCACCTCCAGCGCCGAACCGCCGCCTCCGTTGTCCAGGGAGTCAGAAGCGGGAATGGAGACCACGAGCATGACGCCGGGGATGGACTTGGCCATCTCGGTCAGGTGCTGGGCGAAGGTGTGCTGCGTCGCGAACGTTCCGCCGGGCAGGTCGTCGCGGCCCACGAGCTGGCGGGCGTAGGCCACCCACTCGTCGATCAGAATCAGCACGCTCTTGCCGCTCGCGACGACGTCCCGTACGACGGCGTCCAGCGCGTCGCCGGGATCGGTGCCGGTCGCATCAGCCATCGCGACGCGGTCGAACGCCTCGCGATCTCCGAGCTGCCAGGCCAACTCCCCCCAGAGCGTGCGCACCTGCGTGCCGTCGTTCTTAGGGATCGGCTGGCTCGGGGAGAGCTTCGTGCCCACCAAGGTGGCTCGCTTCACGTCCAGAGACTTCAGCGGATCGCCTTCGGCCGTGGGCAGGGAGGCATGTACGACGTCCTGGACGGCCTGAGGCAGCGCGCTCGTGGTCAGGCCGTCGGAGAACAGGTGGTACAGGGCCAACATGGAGTGCGTCTTACCGCCACCGAACTGGGTCTGCAGGTTTATAACCGGGCTCGCCCCGGGATCCCCGGAGATGCGCTTGAGCGCACGAGTCAGCAGGTCGGACAGACCGCTGGTGAGGTAGGTACGGGAGAAGAACTCAGCCGGGTTCAGGTACTCCGGCGCCGCAGTGTGGCCATGGGCCACCGCGTAGAGGTCGGCGGCGAACTCCGCGGCGGAGAACTGCCCGCGGATAACGTCGGCGTGCGGCCGGATGACCTCCCGCCACGGTTTGATCGCCGTACCGGCTTGCATGCCGGCCACCTTGACCGCCTGCGCTTCACGCGTCAGTCGGTTGCGAGTCTGCCTCTCGAAGACCTCACGCTGGTGCTCCATGCGCAGCTTTGCGGCCGCGTCCGCCTCGTCCCCGGCACCGATCACTGTCAACAGACGCTCGATCGTGTCCAGCGCGCGGTAGGTGTCGTCCGAGGAGAATTTCTGCCCGTGGTGCGCTGCGTTCGCCGTCTCCCGCAGCTCGGAGGCCAACGCGGACTGCGGGCGCGATAGATCCTTCTCGAAGACCTTCCACCTCTCGGTGATCATGCGGAGCAGGAATCGCACGTCGTCCCGCGAGTACGTCTTCGCGGTACCGAACTTGGCCGCATCCTCTGCGGCGATCAGCTCGACCCAGTCCTTGCCGGCTGGAACCTGTGCGGACATACGCATGTCGACCCACGGGCGCATCCCCTCGAGTAGCTGGTCGAGTCCGCGCAGTACCTTCTCGTTGTTCGTCAGCGCCATCAGATCTCCTCCCCAAAGAGCGTCTCGGCCACAGCGGCCGGGCGGATCGTGGTCGACGTGGCGGAGACATCGGCCCACGCCCCGCCGAACCCATTGAACAAGCCAGCGGTCGAGGCATCCTGAGACTCCATCAGTTCATACAGGCGGATGGCCAGGCGGTTGACCTCGTCCAGGTCCACCTTCCCCTTCACTCCGGCCATGAGCCTGGCGGCCTCCTCGCGGCCCTCGGTCGCGTACGCACGTGCCAGATGGCAGGTGACCTCCCACAGAGACAGCCGGTCGTCGTGGCCCGGGTCCCACCGAGGGTCCAGAGCCAGCGGCTTGATGAGTGCGACCTTCCCGCCGCCGGAGGTGAGAATTCCGCCGCGGGCGATCCCATCTACGGAGAGGCCCAGAGGTACAGCCAGCGACTCGGCGTCACCGTAGAGGCGCGTGTCCCAGCCGTAGGAACGGAACCAGTCCAGACAGAAACGGGTGTCGGCATCCAGCTCGGCGTCGTGCTCGTTCTGCAACGCGTCGAACGTCTGGTTGATCAGTGCCAGCGCGGTCTTCACCGACATCGTGGAGCCGTCGTCCTCCAGCACGCGGGAGAAGCGGGAGAACACCCCCATTCCTGGCCCGAGGATCGTCTGACGCAGGTCAGCCGGCGCGATCGCCCCCTCGCGAATTTTCGGAAGGGCCGCTTCCAGTTCATTGTGTAGAGCAACAAGAAAACCGGTGCGATCGGTTGTAGGTGCCTCCTTCTCTCTAGGTCGCAAAGCCAGCACGATGGATGAAGCAAGCGCGTTCATGCCCGCAGACATCATGCGATTCGGCAGTTCGGACCTCACGGGCCAAGTAGCGGTAATGGTCCATCCGGCGCGAATCATTCCATCTAGGAATGTTGACCACCCTGTGCTAGCAACTCCCTCCTTTTCTAGCTCTGCCTGCTTGAAGGCATAGAAGACAGAAATCGGATATTCGTGAGATGCTGACTCCCGTGCGAGGGTGAAAACGCGCTCGAATCCCTTCTCAAAGAAAGCTTCCGCTTCTCCTTTTCCTCCGTGGCGGTAGGGGTTGGCAACGAGTTCTTCCACCTTGGGAACCAACATTGTCCCGAAGAGATTTGGATGCACGTTGCGGAGGGATCGGCGGAGCCAGACGTAAAAAAAGTCGGAAAGATCCGAGTATCCGATATTGTCATAGTACGGCGGGTCGGTTGAGACCAGAAGATTGTCGTAGGATCGACTAGCGGCATCCGCCTGTCGAGCTGCCCCAGCTACTCGTACGACAGGCATGGAATCGAGAACTTCGACTTCGGAGGCTACTACGGCGGTGAATCCTCCGCCGTATTCTTCAAGGGGTGACGCTTCGGCGAAGTCCCAGGTCATCGGGATTGCCTGACGCTGAAACGACCCACGAAGCCGGTTCATTCGGGCTTCCCAGGTGCACATGGTGTTGTTGCGTGCAGCGAGTTTACTTAGAGCGAATGTGAGGTACGTTGCAACCGCGTCGGCATACGCTTCCGCTCCTGTACCACCTTCATTGAGCGAGACACCGCGACTGACTCCAGAGGCAACGCTGTCGGCAACAATCCGCTCTCGAGCTTCACGGATCAGATCGCTGAATGTGACGAGTGCGACAAGTTGTCGATTTGTGAAAAGGTCTGCGAAATCTTTCATTCCGTAGATCGGGGCCTTGATGTCGCGTGGATAGTGCCCCAATTCTCCAGATGGAATGGCTTCGGGGCGCTTTACGTTTGTCGCATCAATGTGAATTGAATCGGGTTGGATGTAGATTCGGCGCCGATTCTTCTCTGCGACTACAGCAACAAGTTGCTGGCCAATGCGCTTCCCGCGACCCTCGGATCGAATGTACTTGAGTTCGACGGGATTGCCGCATCCAACGCAGTGTGCACCCTTACGGCCAACCGTCCCGTCATCCGTGTTTTCAGGGGCCGTTGCAGGATTGTGCTCGATTCTAAAATCGACGCGTCGACCGCCGGGTGAGGCGGCGTCGTCGGTCAAAATAGGGACGGCGTAGGCTTCCATGCCCTTTTTCTTGCCGAGCCACCACGAACCCATCAGAGGCATCCGAATACCGCACGCAGGGCTCGGGCAGGTAACGGTGCGTGCCCAAATCCATGCGATCACCGTGGCCTTCGTCGTCCTCCCTGTTGGCTTTCCACTCGGATCGAGCACGGGTACGTCTGCCTGTGGGTACAGGTGCCCGATACGCTCCTGGGCGCAGTCGCGCATCCATGTGCCGTAGCGACGAACGTCTTCCGCCAGACCTGTGGCACGCGGCCAAGGCCCCAATCGACTCTCCGCAGCCCCAGGGAAAACGGGCGGCTGTCCCGCGAACTTCGGCGGGATCTCGATGAGAGCCTTGTTGATGAGTACGGGCACCGGGTTGAGGTCGCTGGCGTGAGCCTCCAGTCCCAGGCGCTGCGCTTCCAACGGGATCGTCCCACCGCCCGCGAACGGGTCGAGGATTGCCGGTGGGTTCCCTCCCGTGCTCCTGAGGATCTCCTCGCGAGCTTCCCGGTACAAGCCCTCGTCGTTGATGTTCTCCCAGACCACTAGCCGTCGGATGATCCCGTGCAGGCGTTCGCGCTCCGCCTTCTGCTTCTCCTCCGTGGGGAACAGCTCGGGATGCGAAGACGGGTCATCGACGAGCTGGGCGAACAGGACCGCCCGCGCCGCCGCCAGCGGTCGGCGAGCCCACCACAGGTGCAGTGTGGACGGGTGCCCGTGGCGGATCGACTTTTCGCGGGCGGACTCGGCGTTGATGTCCTCCAGCGGGAGGGAAACTTCGATGAGCTTGCGTCGAGGGACAGAGCCTGACGGCGTTCCGGGCTGCACTGCGGTGTTCACCTACTCAATTTAGAATCCGAGACGCTCGAACCGTGCCTTGGGTGGCATGCGAGCGGATGAAAGCGTGTGGATCTTGTGTGTCAGAGGGGCTCTACACCGCGGCCCCACTCGGCCTTCCACTTGCGGCGCAGGTCGTCGACGTACTTGTCCAGGACCAGGTCGGCGAAGGGGGCGAGCACGTAGCGGACCTGGTCGTTCGACCCGTCGGGGGTGTCGGGGTCGACGGCGACGAGTGCGAGCCGATAGTCGGGCTCGGCATTTTTGGCGTAGCCGACTTCGCTGGTGGTGACGATGAAGTTGTCTGCGCCCAGCACGCGCCCCTTGACTTCGATGAAGATCAGGTGCCCGTCGGGCTTGCGGGAACGGATGTCGAAGCCCTTGTTGGAGTGCGCCATCTCTTCAGGCACCCGGCCGAGCCGACGCTCGGCAGCCAGTACGGCATCTACGGCCCGACGCTCAGTGACGGTGGTGTCGAGGGCGAAGCTGTCCGGCGTCGTCTGTCCGTCGGCAATGTCCGGGACGACCGCGGCGGGCAAGACGAGCGCTGCACTGATGATCTTCGGCGTGTGCACGGTGATCTGGGTTTCGAGGTCGAGCTCGCTTTGGCGGCGCGCGAGTCGGGCTTCCAAGGAACGAGCGCGATCACGTGCGGTGGCCGGTGAGATACGGATCTTCTTGCCTGCCGCCTGTGCCTCGGCAAGCTTGATTGACTCACCGTCCCAGTAGTTCATCTGAGCCAGCAGACGCTGACGTACCAGCTTGCGCGTCCGCTCGACAGCCGGGACAACGCGAGCGACGACGTCGGCCCGGTGCTCAGGCAGGCCATGCCGGATCGCCCAGCTCTGGGCGATCTTCTCAACGCCCTCGGCAAGCCAAGGCGAGGACAGCTCGGAGTTGATGGCAAGGGCCAGTGCGGTGCACTGCTCCAGGTCCAGGTCTGCAGCCAGCGACAGGTCGAGGTACGGGGCGGGACCTGCCGGCTGTGCGGTTCTGTCCGGCAGCACGGAGATGTACTCGAACCGCTTGCTGATTGCGGTGCCGTGCCCGTCCGAGAGTTCTTCCAGCAGGGCGAACACAAGGCGGGGAGTGGTGGCGTTCCGGTCCAGGAAGGTTGCCCCACGGGTCAGGGTGTCGCCGTACCTGGTCAGGATTTCGGTAATGATCGCGTCCATCAGCGGATGACCGGGCGCTATGAGCTCGGCGTCCGGGCGCCCGGGTACCACCACGGCCGAGGGCTCGAAGGTGATGCGTCCATAGCGCGGGCTGATGGGACGCCGACCTTCGCGCAGGACAGCGGGTACCTGGGTCAGCTCGAATCGGTCCTTCTCTCGCTCGGAGGTCCGCCCACCCAGGGCACGCAGGGACTCCATGACGAAGGCCTGCACGAAATGAGGCTGCATACGCCGGGCGCGGGCCTCGTCCATCTGCCGGCGCAGCTCGGCCAGCTCCTCCACCCCGATCTCCGGGGTGGCCAGGGCGCGTTCCTTGACCAACTCCTCGAGGCCGTCGGCTACGGACTTGTCGATGACCTGGTCCAGGTAGGCGCGGACCTCGGGCTGCTCGCCGTAGCGGATGGCTCGCACGAGCAGGTCACGGAGCGGCTCCTCCGCGAAGGCGTTCTCTCCTAGGACATCGAAGACCTTGCCGCCGTAGGCGCGGCGCTGTTGCTCGATCTTGGTCAGTAGACGCTGGAAGACCTGGCCCTCCCTGGTCTCGGAAGCCACGAGGTTCCACAGGCGGCAGACCTCGCGTTGGCCGATGCGGTGGATACGTCCGAAGCGCTGCTCGATTCGGTTGGGGTTCCAGGGGAGGTCATAGTTGACCATCAGGTGCGCGGCCTGAAGGTTCAGTCCTTCGCCGGCAGCGTCGGTGGCGATCAGTACGTGGCAGCGAGGGTCGTTGGTGAACTTGGTGCGGACCTCCCGACGAGCCTGTCGCGTGGTGCCACCGTGGATGGTGCACACGGCATCCTCGTCGCCGCCCAGCAGGGTGGTGATCCGGCCTGCGAGGTAATCGAGAGTGTCGCGGTGCTCGGTGAAGACAATGATTTTGTGTGGGGCGTGGCGGTCACTGCTCAGACCGTCTTCGCGGGCCTTGAGGATAAGGGAACGCAATTCCTGCCACTTGCGATCCTCACCCGAAGTACGGACCTGCTGGGCGATCTCTTCAAGACGTGCCAGGACCGCGAGCTCGGCGTCCAGCTCCGCTGCCGTGCGCGCGGCGGTGGCGGCGTCCAGGATCTCGCTCTCCAGATGCTCCAGCTCGGCGGCACCGAGCTCATCGGAGTCGAAGTCGTCTGGGTCGAACGACAACGTTTCGGGTGGGGGAGCGAACGGGCCGGCCAGGGTCTGATCACGGTGGGTGCGCAGGCGCGTGGCACGGCGCCGGATCGACTGGTAGATCGCCTCCGGGCTCGACGCCAGGCGTCGCTGCATGACCGTGAGCGCGAAGCCGACAGTGCGTCGTCTGCCGTCGGCTCGCTCGGCCCGGTTCATCTCCGTGCGTACGTACTCGGTGACCTCTTTGTATAGGTGCATCTCCGGTGGGGAGAGCGTGTACTCGACGGTCTCGGCCACCCGCTCGGGGAATAGCGGCTTGCCGTCGAAGGTGAGCAGGTCCTCCTTGATCATCCGGCGCATTAGACCGGTGGTGTCGGTGGAGTGCACGCCCCGGCGGTACTGACCGGCGAACCTGTCGGGGTCCAGAAGCGCGAGGAATGTCTGGAAGTTGGCCTCCGATCCCGAGTGAGGGGTCGCGGTCATCAACAGAAAGTGCCGGGTGCTCCTGCCGAGCAGCTGGCCCAGCTCATAGCGGCGGGTGCGCTTGAGTTCGTTGCCGAACCAGGATGCGCTCATACGGTGGGCCTCGTCCACGACGATGAGGTCCCATTCAGACTCCGCGAGGATGGTCTGCCAGTCTTCGTTGCGGGCCAGTTGGTCCATACGCGCGATCAGCATTGGGTTGCGCCGGAACGGGTCGCCGTCGCGGTCGGCCTCAGCCAGGTCACGTGTCAAGATCGCCATTTCGATCCCGAACTTCTCCGCGAGTTCGGTCTGCCACTGCTCGACCAGTCCACCGGGGGCGACGATCAGGCAACGCTGAACGTCTCCGCGCAGCAGTAACTCTTTGAGGTACAGACCCGCCATGATCGTCTTTCCTGCGCCAGGGTCATCTGCCAGCAGGAAGCGCAGGGAGCCGGCTTGGGCCAGCAGGGTGTCGTAGACGGCGCGGATCTGGTGGGGCAGCGGGTCGATGTCGCTGGTCTCCACTGCAAGCATCGGGTCCGTTAGACCCGCGTGCTGCATGCGAAGCGCCTCAGCCGCAAGACGGAACTGTTCAGGGCTGGCGTCGAACGACCATCGGGACCTCGGTGCTTCACGCCGCAGCCCAGTGATGTCTGCGGGGAAAAGCACCTGATCGAACAGATGTCCGGAGTCGTCGCGGGCCGTAATTTGAAGAGCGTCACCAATCGGCGTGGCAGCGACGACGGTGACCGTCCCCGAAGTCAATCCGGTCAGGCGAACTCCAGGTTCGACATCATCGGCGTCCATAGGACCTTTCCCCCCAACAACCAGGCGCTGAGAAACTCGGCGCCAACCGCCTTGGATGCCGCTGCTTCGTCGAGAGCGTAGTCACGAGTGTCCGACAGCATCGACGAACGCTGCCAAGGCGCAGCCATGTAGCATTCAACCACTTTCTCCACAGATATTTCACATCTTGGTGGTGATTGGAAGTCAGGGGTTCTCAAGCCGTTCGCACCCTGTGCTCTCCCCGCTCCAGATGTCCCATAACCACCTGATGCGCCCGCCACCCATCCGGGAACTTCGGCGGTACGTCCAGGTAAACGGGGCTGCTCCGCGGGTGCCGGTCCAGCAGGTCGCGGATGCCGGCGCGGGCCACCACGATGCAGGCGAAACGGTGCCGGGAGAGCAGGACGCACAGGCGGCCAGTTTCCAGGTGGAAGGCGGAGGCGTCCTGGCGGCCGGACAGCGGGTGCCAGACCAGGGTGACGTCGAACTCGCGGCCTTGGAGGCGGTTGGCGGTGTCCACGGTGATGCCGGTCAGGCCGCGGGCG
The DNA here is from genome assembly GCF_003721215.1 of Streptomyces botrytidirepellens. NCBI lineage: Bacteria > Bacillati > Actinomycetota > Actinomycetes > Kitasatosporales > Streptomycetaceae > Streptomyces > Streptomyces botrytidirepellens. Next base: position 43,651 of record NZ_RIBZ01000153.1, on the reverse strand, counting down.
GCGAGGCGGGTGCGGACCGCGTCCGCTTGCACGGTGCGGGCCGTGCCGATCGCGATGCGGTCCGCGGTCAGGGGCTCGCCATTGACCAGGGCGCCGCGCTCCAGCAGCCGGGCCGCCGTCGCCGCGAGGGCCTCGGCCACCTCCGGGTCCTGGTCGAGGGTGTGGCGCGCGGGGAGTTCCAGGTGGCCCCAGCCGGAGTCGGCGGCCCGGGCGAGGACGTCGTCCAGTGGGGTGGAGCCGTGGGACAGGATGGAGTACGAGAGGACGCGCTCCGATGCCGTCGTGCCGGGGTCGAACCGGTAGAAGGGGTAGAAGGCCTGCTCGACCAGGGGTGCCGCCGTCTCCGGGAGGCGCCAGGAGACGGGGAGCTGGTGGCGGACGAGGTCGGGGTTGTGGGCGAGCGTGACGTCGACCGCGTTGCGCAAGGGGTCCCAGGTCAGGCCGTGCCAGCGGTCGGTCTCCACGGTGGCGAAGGGGTCGAGCTGGCCGGGGTCGCCGACGAAGAGGACTTGCGAGTCGTCCTGGGCGAACAGCGGGGCCGTCGCCAGGAGCGCGTCGGAGCGCATTTGGTAGGCCTCGTCGACGATGGCCCACCGCCACGGCGCGCACTTGTCCGGGGTGATGAACGACCACTTCTTCGCGGTGGACACCACGACGGGCAGGTCGCGCAGATCCGTCACCTGGCTGCTCCCGGTGACGTTGGGGTGCCGGGTGACGCGGGGCGGGAGGGTGTGGCCCTTGGCGTGGAGGCGGCCGAGCGCCAGGTCGGGATGCTTCTGCGCGATGCGGTCCACCAGGTCGTCGACCTGCTCGTTGGTCTGCGCGACGATCATGAGCTGGTGGCCCGCGGACGTCAGGTGCCCGGTGGCCCGCACTACCAGCGTGGACTTCCCGGCTCCGGGAGGCGAGTCCACGACGACGCCCCGGCCAGGCGCGGTGTCGAGGCTGGTCAGGATCCCGGCGACCGCCCGGTCCGCGCGTTCGCCGGGGGTGAGGGCTTCGGGCTCCCCGGTGTCGGGAAGGAGGGCGGTCACTCCCAGGTCTCCTCTGCGTCCTCGTCGGTGGGTTCGTACGGTTGCGGCGGACCGCCGTGGGTCCAGGGGGTGTTCTCCTCGTCGGGCATGGCGGACGGCATGGCCGTGGGGTTGAGCGTGGTGTATGTCAGCTCCTCGCCGGTCTCCGCGAGCGTGCCGACCGGTGCCGGAGGCTTGCGCTTCCTCTCGAAGCCGCCCTCGAGCTGGAGCACCACGGTGTGGCCGCCGTCGTCCTCCTGCCGTACTTCGAGGATCTGGGCTCCTTGGCCGGGCCGGGCGGGGGACTTCACCTTCGTGCCGGCCGCGAGACCGATACGGGCGTCGGTGCGGAGGGTAATCGTGGGGCGCCACACCTGGGATCCGGGACGGTCGCCGGGGACGAAGCGGTCCTCGTCCCTGGCCGTCACCGTGCCCGTGAACGCCTCGCCGGTCAGCTCGTACTCCGCCATCACCAGCGGGTCGTCGTACGCGCGCTGCGCCTCGTAGCGGGCGACCGCGTCCTCCAGTCGGCCCAGACGGCGGGCGGCCCTGACAGCCTGGTCGCGCCGGGCTTGCGGTCGGCCGTCGGCGTCCAGGTACTCGGCGTACTCGGAGAACCAGCGCCGGTCTCGGGACCAGCGGTCGGGGACGTGGGCACCCTCCGGCAGATCGCGGAGCAGCTCCACGCCGCGCCACATCAGCCGCCAGGTGGGCAGCATCTGGCCGCTCAGCTCACGGTCGATCTGGCGGCCGACCGCCTCACGTCCGCGGTCGTCGGACGCCTCGTCGTAGCGCGTCATCAGTTCGTGGAGGGTCCGGTCGAAGATCGCGTCCGTGGACGGACCGGCCGGCGGCCACATGGCGGGGTCCTCCGTCTCCCGCGCAGCCCGCGCGCCGTCGCTGCCCTCGGGCGGATCGATCCAGGCGAGCAGGGACGCGAGGTGGGAGTCCTCGGAAGAGCTCTGGCCCGTGGCCCAGTGTGCGGCCAGCAGCCGGGTCATCGCGAGCAGCACACTGGAGTCCGGGAACTCGGCCAGCTCCGCTAACCAGGTCAGCCACTTGCCGAGGGCCGGCACGGACGGGTCGACGGCGTACGGCCCCTCGGTGGCGCGCAGTCTGGTCAGCCGGCCGAGCAGGCGCACGTACGCGATGCCCGCGCCGTTCGGCACCAGGAGCTGCGGAGCTCGCTGGAAGCGAAGGCGTTCCTCCTTCTCCTTGCCTCGACCGACGGTGTAGGGCTCCGTCTCCGTCCGGCACTCGTCGAAGTACGCAAGGAGGAGGGCGGCGAGGCGCTCGGCGAACCGGAAGCGTTCGGCGCGGTTGCGCGGCTGGCGGACGGTGAGGAGGGTCGGGTGCTCGGGGTCCGTTCCCGCGAGGGCGGCCAGGGGCGCGCACGCCTCGCCGGCGAGGGTGAGCGGCACCAGGACGAACGGCTTCTCGTCCAGGTGCTGGTGGCGGACGGTCGTCAGCGGTTCGGCACGGCCGGTGCGGGACGCCGTGAGCGCCGCGACGGTGGACAGGACGCTCATGCGGCCCCCCGGCGGAGTCGGCGCAGCCGGGCGGCCGCGCGCAGCAGGTCGGCGGCTTCCGCCTCGGCCTCTCCTGGCGCGGAGACTCCGTCCAGGTAGTCGAGCGCGGTGCGGGTGGAGTCGATGCCCGGCAGGTCGTTGCGCACACCGCTGCCCAGGCGGGCCGGCGAGGCGCATCCGTCGGCTTCGTCGCGGCAGTAGCGCGCCATTTCGCAGAAGGACAGGCAGGAGGGCGTGTACGACGCGTCCAACGCCTCTATGGAGGTGGAGAGTTCCTCCGCGCTGCGGGTCGTGTCCAGGGTCGCCGTCTCGGGGAGTCGGGCCGCGAGGTCCTCGGCGCGCCGCAGCCGCGAGAGCTGGAACTGGAGCGCGTCGAGTTCCTGCTGGAGGTTGATCAGGCGGCCGTAGGGGCGGTTGGAGAAGTCCTTGGGGCAGACGAGCAGGAACTCGTGGGAGATCTGCCCGGTGGGCTGGCCGACGGTGTCGAAGGCGCGGCGGAGGGCGAGGACGTACACCGCGGCCTGCTTGGCTGCCTCGGCGACGGCGGTCGGGTTGGCCTGGCCGTCGATCGCCGCGAACGAGCGGATCAGGACGACGTGGAACTTTCCATCGATGCGATGGGTGAGGGCGTCCGGCTCCAGGTACGCCGTCTGACCAGCGACTTCGAGAGTGAGCACGGGGCGGTCGAGGATGAGTCGTACGTCCTGGCCGGAGGCCACGTAAGCGATGAGGCGGCGGGTCTCCCGCTCGCGCACGTGCAGGGTTGTGTTGCCCCCCACCTCGTTGAGGTCGGTGACATGGGCCTCTTCCACGGGGGCGGAGAGCCGCTCGCGCAGCAGCCGGATGAGCTCGGCGTAGCCGCCCCACTTCACGAGGCTGTGGAACGCCTGTTCGCGGGCGAGGGCGAAGGGTGACTGGCCGAAGCGCGGCTCGTAGCCGACCCGCTGGGCGAGCAGTGCCTTGTCCACCCCGGTGGCGTCGAGGACGGCGCGGCGGGCGCAGGCGGGATTGGCGGTCAGGGCGGTGATCTTGCGAGCGGAGTACGGCTGAGGGGGCTGCGGTCCACGCAGCCGCGCGAGTCGGCCGTCGGGAGGTTCGGACTGCTGCGAGGGCATCGTCTCTACTTCGGAACGTCTTCGGGAGGGCACCGGCGTGCGAGGCGTCTGACGTCATCGCCGTCGGGAAGGGGGCGTCAGGACAGGGTTCCACTCGCGTCGCGCAGGGCGTCACGCATCGGCGCCGCGCCGAACAGCTGCTGTACATCCGCGAGTTGGCTACGGGCGCGCTGCGCTGCCGCTTGCCGCTGCTGGTCGTCCTCCTGCTGGTGGACGGCCGCTTCGGCGTGGGCGGCAGCGATCACGCGCGCGGGGTCGGGTTCCGGGGCCGCGGCGTCGTGGGCGCCCGGGATTGTGAGGGCGAAACGGCGCAGCAGCCGCCAGGCCGCGTCGGGGGCCGGATGCCCCGTAGCGGTGAGTCGCTGGATCTGCTCGGCGGTTCCCACCGCGTGGGTGAGGAAGTCGGCGCGCGGGCTGAGCGGGCCGATGATCCGCCGCTCCACGGGCCAGGTGGACAGGGCCAGGAGGCCGCGTGCGGGGACTAGGCGGTCGTGGGTCAGCGCTGCGCAGATGTAGTACGGGCGGGCATAACCCTGTGCTGTAAAGGAGCGCTCCTCGTCGCGGCGGAGGGACGCGAGTTTGGTGGCGACCAGCGCTTCGGTAAAGAACGCCTCGTACGTGGACGAGATGAGCTTCGGGGAGGCAGGGGCGCCCAGCAGGGTGAGCGCCTGGTGGGCCTGCTCGCGGATCGGGATGGAGCCGTGCGTTGGGCGCTCCTTGCGGCGTGGTGCGCCTGTGGTTGCCGACGTCTGCGGGGCTGGTGACTCGGTCAGGAGTGCCTCGCCGTCCGGCCCCGCCTCGGACTCGAGGCAGTGCTCCCATGCGGCCTCGGCCTCGCGCAGCGCGCGACGGATGCGCGCGGCCTCGACCTTGTCCCGTGCGCGCACAGCACCGCGCAGCTGGGTGCGCAGGTGGGACAGGCGCTGCTCGAGTTCCTCCAGTGATGCCGCCATGTGAGGCAGCTTAGCGCAGGAGCCAACCTATGCCAAGAAGTTCCAATGAGTTCCAAACTTTCTGCTACGGTCGAATGCAGCGGCGCACCCGGCCGTTCCGAAGGGCGCCGGCGGCACACGCCGCGCTGGCTGACGGGGGACGTCGGCCGCGTGCGCGTGGGGCCGGTACGGGGCGGGAGCGAGGAGCACACCTGCCCCTCGCGCGCCGCCGCCAAAGCTTCCCGGCTTCCCTGGGCCTCCCGAGCTTCCCCCTGCCCACAACACGTTCGATTCGAATGGAGCAGCACTATGGCCACCAGCACGTCCGGCACGTCCAAGCGCACCCTGTACCGGCTCACGGGTGTCGCTCCCACCGTCGACGCGATGTTCGACGTCCTCGACCCGACCCGGCTCGTGGCCGTTGACGCGGAACTGCACGTCCCGGAGGAGTGGTTGGGCGTTCCGGCGCTGCTGGTCACCGGCAGCTTCGAGCAGCCGGTCGCGAGCTGGTGCGGCGAGATCAACCGCACGACCGGGTGCGAGGTGTCGCGGCCCGTGAACCGGTCGGCCGGGCTGCTGATGCTCGCGGTCGACGGCGAGGTGTACGCCATCGGCTACGACCAGGGCTTCCGCCTGGTGCCCGACCGGGTCAAGGACCGGCGGTTCGGGCTGAGTTTCGTGATCCGCAGGGTGGACCCCGCCCAGATCCGGGACATGGTCTCCCATACGCCGGGCGGTGGCCGGACCGACATCACTCTCGTGCCCGGCGGCGCTCCGGTCTGGAGTCTGGGTGTCCAGGAGCACGCGCAGATCGTGCGGCGGCTGGGCGGCCGGCTGGATGGGATCGAGCTCACGATCGCTCAGGACGACCGTACGAAGATCAGCAGCGTTGACGGCGGTACCGGGCTGCGGATGCGCCTCGGTGTCGACGCTCCGGACCTGGTCGCGGACATCCGGGCCATCGCCCGTGTCCTTCGGGACGAGGCCCCGGCTCCGGAGCTGGAGTTCGTCGAGCACATCGTCCCGGTCAAGGACGGCGACCTCGTCACGCGGCTGGAGGGGCGGGTCGACGACATGCTGGGCGAGGTGCCGGACGGACGTATCGCGGTCGCCGTCCCGTCCGATCACTGGGACGACTACGGCGCCGCTCAGGCCTTCGCCACCAAGGTGCACAGCCTGGAGGCGCGCCTCACCGACGACTTCAGCCTGGAGTACCTCCTCAACCGGGCCCGCGTGCAGAGGGCGGGAACGCGCTTCGCCGCGCTTCGGGACGGCACCGTCACCCTCTACGCGCACACCCGGGCGGAGAAGGGTGACGTCATCTGGACGTCGAGCGTGCTGCGGTGGATCGAGGCGGAGGTGACGCTCGGTGCCCGCCGGTTCTTCCTGCTGGACGGGCAGTGGTACGAGATCGGTGAGGCGTATCTGGAGGCGATCCGTTCGCAGGTGGCGCGGCTCATTACCGGCACGCCCTCGGTCGACCTTCCGGCCTGGGTGCTCGGGGACAAGGAGCGGGACTACAACGAGTCGGTGCCCGACTTGCGGCCCGGGTACGTCTGCTTCGACCGTGACAACGTCCGGACCGCGCTGCACCGGGGCAACGGCGTGGAGATCTGCGACCTGCTGAGCCCGGACGACGTCCTGGTCATGGTGAAGCGGGCCAAGGGCTCCGACGCGCTGAGCCATCTGTTCGGTCAGGCCGTGGTCGCCGTTCAGGCCCTGCTGCACTCGCCGGAGGCCGGGGACGGGTTCGCCCGGAAGGTGGCCGCGGCCCGGCCTGGTCGGCCTCTGCCGGAGGGGTTCCGGCCGTCGAGGGTCGTCTTCGCGATCCTGCTGAAGGACGGCATCGACCTCACCGCCGACACGCTGTTCCCGTTCTCCCAGGTCACCCTCGTGCAGACGGCCAAGATCATGGAGGCCTGGGGCGTCGCCGTCGAGGTCATCGGGATCCAGGCCACGGCGGTGCCTCCGGGCCGGGCGGGAATCCGCCACCTGGCCGCGTAGCGGGGGCAACACACATCTAACCCGCCCATGGGTGCAGCCAGTTACACCCAATGTCTATGCCAAGTGCATCGACGGCCAGGAAGCCGAAATGAACAACCGGATCATGAAAGGACTGGGAGAGGAGGAAATGGAGCAGGACATGCCGGAAGAGTGAATCGGTATGCAGGACCGATCGACGTTGAGCCCCGGAGCGATCCAGGGCTTTTCGTTGTGATCAAGTGTCTGAATAATAGCCCCTTGAGCGGCCTCGTTCATCCGTCCAAGATGAGGTGATGAGCGCTTGGACTGATCTTGCAGGCCAAACGGCCGGTGCTTTGTTAGGGACGCTCGTCGGTGGCGCGATCACCGTTTTGGTTGCGCGTTGGCAGACGTCAAAGACGATTGCTGCACAGTCCGAACTCGCGACGGTGCAGCAGGCCGCAGAGGCTCGGTTGTCGCGTGCAGAGAGGGATCACGAGCGCTCGTCCGAGGCTGCTCGCCAACTGCTTGAACGATTGGCTGACCTCTACGCCTGGTTGCCATCCTTGCCGGACGTTGCTGCAGACAGACCGAGGCTGAGCGGTCACGCGCGGGAGCAATGTGCCTCGGCGATGGAGTCGCTGCGCCGTGGGATGCAGACAGAACTCTTTTCCATCGCTGCGCCGGAAGTCCGGCGGCGATACCGAACACTGGTGAAGCTTGCATACGACGTCGGATGGCGTGGGGTGGGCCGAGACCACCGTGAACGGCAAATACGAGACGTCCGCAACTACCTGCGCTACGTACAGCTCACCCTTGAATGTGTCATAGATGGAGGACGGCTCCCCGATCGTCTGGAGCCTCCGGTGCTTGACCGGGCCGCCCCATCTGCGTGGCTGCCCCCTGACGTCCCGTGGCACTGGGGTGACCCGGCTGACGGCAGTTGAGTCGGGGTGGCCGAAGGGCGTCATGACCTGCGAGGAAGCCCTCAAGATCAACACGCTATTACAACGTGATCACTGGCACGGGGGTGCGTTCGGCGGCCCCTGGCTGCACAAATGCGAAGACCCCGCATCCAGCGTCTGGGCTGATGGCGGGGTCTGCTGGCACCTTCTGCGAGGTGCCCCCGGCAGGATTCGAACCTGCGCACACGGCTCCGGAGGCCGTTGCTCTATCCCCTGAGCTACGGGGGCTTGCCTGTCGCTGCTGTCTCGCGGCGACGGGTAGAACACTACCAGCTCGCAGAGGTGGTCATGAACGCTTATCGGGAGAGGGGCGAGGGAGGGGCGGGGCGGGAGCGGAGGGGGGTATACCGCATGTGGAGGGTGGGGCGCAGGGGAGTGGGGGAAAGGTCCCTCGCACGGGGTGGAAGTGGGCAAAACGCGGACGCGGGGGCGGGGGCGCGCCTACTCTTCAGGGTGTGCCTGGCTTGTCCGGCCGGGTCCTTGTCGTCGACGACAACAAGGTCATCCGGCAGCTGATCAGGGTCAACCTCGAGCTGGAGGGCTTCGAGGTCGTGACCGCGGCCGATGGTGCCGAGTGCCTGGAGATCGTTCACCAGGTGGCACCCGATGTGATCACTCTCGATGTCGTGATGCCCAGACTGGATGGGCTACAGACGGCGTCCAGGTTGCGTGCTGATGCGCGGACCCGGCAGTTGCCGGTCGCGATGATCAGTGCGTGTACGCAGGTGGAGGTGGACCGGGGGCGGGCGCTGGGGGTGGATGCCTTTCTGGCGAAACCCTTCGAGCCCGCCGAGCTGGTGAAGCTCGTGGGGCGGCTGATGAGTCAAGGGGCCGCTGGGGCGGCCGCGCCCGGTGATGCTGAGCCGGCTGTGAGGCCCACCGGCTAGCCGAGGTTTTGGGTTGGTCGGTGGGCCTCCCGACCTCACACCTTCCGTAGACGGGCGTGCGGTGGTCCGAGGGGCGAAACCGGTTCGCGGGGGTACCCCCCTCCTCCCATACGCTGGTGCCGTGACACCCGCCCAGCTCTCCCGCACTGTGCTGCACACTGTGCGTCGCGCCGTTGAGGCCGACGAGCTGTGCGTCGATGTGCCGGAGCGGGTGAAGGTGCAGACCCCGCCGCGGCCCGGGTGCGGGGATTACGCCACGAATGTTGCGTTGCAGCTTGCTCGGGGGCGTGGGGAGGGTGCTGCCGCGCGGATCGCCGAGGTGCTGCGTCGACGGCTTGTTGAGACGCCTGGCATCGCGGGCGTTGATGTCGCCGGGCCTGGGTTCTTGAACATCACCCTTGATGCGCGCTCGCATGACCAGCTGCTCGGGGTCGTGCTTGAGCAGGGGGACGGGTATGGGCTTGGGGATGGGCTCGCGGGGGTGCACGCGCGCTTCGCGCCCGCCGACGAGGTGCGGGCCGCGCTGGTGCTGCATGTGGTCATCGGGCTTGTGGAGGGGTGTGGGGGGTCCGCCGACGTAGAAGTCGGCGGGGAGGTTATTTCTGTGCGGAGTGCCGGGGTCGATGGCCGTGAGCTGCTTACTCGCCTTGGGTCCGACGCTGCTCGGTGGGCGCTGTTGCGGGCTGCTGCGCATGATCTGCCCGATCTTGATCCGGCGCATCTGCTGGCCCAGCGGGAGGGGAATCCGCTCTTCAGGGTGCAGTATGCGCATGCCGTCACCCATCGGTCCGTCGGCAGTACAGAGGGGGTCGACGACTCGGCGCTGCTCGGGTTGCTCGGTGACTTTCCCCGTACCGTCGAGGCCGCCGCCCGGCACCGTGCGCCCGATCGGCTCGCGCGTCACCTTGTTGCCACTGCTGATGCCTTCCTTCCCGGTACGCGGCGAAAACGCCTTGCCGAGGCCACCCGCGTCGTGCTCGCGAATGGCCTCCGCCTGCTTGGCATCAGCGCCCCGAAACGCCTTTGATCAATGAGAGAGACAGCATGAGCCGTTCCGCCCACCCCGCCGGGCCCCGTCACGCCGATGTCCTGCCCGAGGGGCACTACGCCGCGCCGCCCGCCGATCTCAATCAGCTCGACGCTCGGGTCTGGTCCCGCACGGTCAGCCGGAACGCCGACGGTGTCGTCACCGTCGGCGGGATCGATGTCGCGACGCTCGCCGAGCGGTTCGGGACGCCCGCGTACTTCCTCGACGAGGACGACTTCCGCGCCCGCTGCCGGGCCTGGCGGGAGGCGTTCGGGGAGGACGCGGACGTGTTCTACGCCGGGAAGGCGTTCCTGTCCCGCGCCGTCGTGCGCTGGCTGCACGAGGAGGGGCTGAACCTCGACGTCTGCTCCGAGGGGGAGCTGGCCACCGCGCTCGCCGCCGGGATGCCCGCCGAGCGGATCGCGTTGCATGGGAACAACAAGACTGCGAAGGAGATCCACAGGGCCGTGGAAGCGGGCGTCGGGCGCATCGTGCTCGACTCCTTCCAGGAGATCGTGCGCGTCGCGCACATCGCGCAGGGTCTTGGCAAGCGGCAGAAGGTCCAGATCCGGGTCACGGTCGGCGTCGAGGCGCATACGCACGAGTTCATCGCGACCGCGCACGAGGACCAGAAGTTCGGCATTCCGCTCGCGGGCGGGCAGGCGGCCGAGGCGGTGCGGCGGGCGCTGAAGCTCGACGGGCTGGAGCTGATCGGCGTGCACTCGCACATCGGGTCGCAGATCTTCGACACCTCCGGCTTCGAGGTGGCCGCCCACCGCGTCGTGGGGCTGCTCAAGGAGGTCCGGGACGAGCACGGGGTCGAGCTGCCCGAGATCGACCTCGGCGGCGGTCTCGGCATCGCGTACACGCCGGACGACGACCCGAGCGAGCCGCAGGAGATTGCCACGGCGCTGCGGGACATCGTCCACCGGGAATGTGACGCAGCAGGGCTCTCGGTGCCGCGGCTGTCCGTCGAGCCGGGGCGCGCGATCGTCGGGCCGACGGCATTCACCCTGTACGAGGTGGGTACGGTCAAGGAACTGCCCGGGCTGCGGACGTACGTCAGTGTCGATGGGGGCATGTCCGACAACATCCGTACGGCGCTCTACGATGCGGAGTACTCGGTGGCGTTGGTCTCCCGTTCGTCCACGGCCGAGCCGATGGTCTCCCGGGTGGTCGGCAAGCACTGCGAGTCGGGCGACATCGTCGTACGGGACGCCTTCCTGCCCGCCGACCTGGCGCCCGGCGACCTGATCGCCGTCCCGGCCACCGGCGCGTACTGCCGCTCGATGGCCAGCAACTACAACCACGCGCTGCGTCCGCCGGTCGTCGCCGTGCGGGATGGTGAGGCGCGGGAAATCGTCCGACGGGAGACGGAGGAGGATCTCCTGCGGCTCGACGTCGGCTAACGGGATCGGCTAGCGGAATCGACTAGCGGGATCGGCCGGCCACAGATCAGCGAGATCGGTCGGCCGGGCCGGTCAGCAAGATCGATTGCCTGGATCGGTCGGCGAGAAGGAAATCTCGGATACTGGACCCGGGGGCAGGAAACCCCGGCCAGTGCAAGAGACTGGTGCACCACCTAGATGGATGAGAAGCGAGGTCGGATGATGCGTACGCGTCCGCTGAAAGTGGCGCTGCTGGGCTGTGGAGTCGTCGGCTCAGAGGTGACGCGCATCATGACGACGCACGCGGACGACCTCGCGGCACGCATCGGCGCCCCGGTCGAGCTGGCCGGGATCGCCGTGCGGCGCCCGGGGCGGGTCCGCGACGGCGTACCGGCCGAGCTGGTGACCACCGACGCCACCGCTCTGGTCAAGCGCGGGGACATCGACGTCGTGGTCGAGGTCATCGGCGGGATCGAGCCCGCCCGCTCGCTGATCACCACCGCTTTCGAGCACGGCGCGAGCGTGGTGTCGGCCAACAAGGCGCTGGTCGCCAAGGAGGGCGCGGCGCTGCACGCCGCCGCCCAGGAGCGCGGGGCGGACCTGTACTACGAGGCGGCGGTCGCGGGCGCGATTCCGCTGGTGCGGCCGCTGCGCGAGTCGCTCGCGGGTGACAACATCAACCGCGTCCTCGGCATCGTCAACGGCACCACGAACTTCATCCTCGACCGGATGGACACCAGCGGAGCCGGGTATTCCGAGGCGCTGGACGAGGCCACCGCGCTCGGGTACGCCGAGGCCGACCCGACCGCCGACGTCGAGGGCTTCGACGCCGCGGCCAAGGCCGCGATCCTGGCCGGGATCGCCTTCCACACCCGGGTCACCCTCGACGATGTGCACCGTGAGGGCATCACCGAGGTGACCGCGGCCGACATCGCCTCCGCGAAGCGCATGGGGTGCACCGTCAAGCTGCTCGCGATCTGCGAGCGGGCCGCCGACGGCCGGTCGGTGACCGCGCGGGTGCACCCGGCGATGATTCCGCTGACCCATCCGCTGGCCTCGGTCCGCGAGGCGTACAACGCGGTCTTCGTGGAGGCCGACGCCGCCGGTCAGCTCATGTTCTACGGACCGGGCGCGGGCGGTTCGCCGACCGCCTCCGCCGTCCTCGGGGACCTGGTCGCGGCGTGCCGCAACAAGCTGTCGGGCACCGCCGGGCCGGGCGAGTCCGCGTACAGCCGACTGCCCGTGAGCCCCATGGGCCAGGTGGTCACGCGCTACCACATCAGCCTCGACGTCGCCGACAAACCGGGTGTTCTCGCTCAGGTCGCGACAGTGTTCGCCGAGCACGGCGTGTCGATCGATACGGTCCGGCAGCAGGGGAAGGACGGCGAGGCGTCCCTCGTCGTCGTGACCCACCGCGCGAGCGATGCCGCGCTCTCGGCGACCGTCGAGACACTGCGCCGGCTCGACACCGTCCGTGATGTCGCGAGCATCATGCGGGTCGAGGGCGAATAGCGGGCCGACAACAGGCCCCTCGCAGATCGCAGGCCGATCGCAGGGCCGACAGACAGGCCGATCGCAGGCCGACAGAGGCGGAGCAGAGGCCGAGTAGAGGGCGAGCGGAGAAAAAGGGACATCATGAACGCAATTGCTGACGCCGGGACTCGCATGTCCGGCACCCGCCAGTGGCACGGATGGCGGGGCATCATCGAGGAGTACCGCGACCGCCTCCCGGTCGGCGAGACGAGCCCCGTCGTCACCCTCCGCGAGGGCGGGACGCCCCTCGTGCCCGCGCAGGTGCTCTCCGAGCGCACCGGCTGCGAGGTGCACCTCAAGGTCGAGGGCGCCAACCCCACCGGGTCCTTCAAGGACCGCGGCATGACGATGGCCATCAGCGCGGCCAAGGAGGCCGGGGCGAAGGCCGTCATCTGCGCCTCCACCGGAAACACCTCGGCCTCGGCGGCGGCGTACGCCGTGCGCGCCGGGATGGTCTGCGCGGTGCTGGTGCCGCAGGGCAAGATCGCGCTGGGCAAGATGGGCCAGGCGCTGGTGCACGGCGCGAAGATCCTCCAGGTCGACGGCAACTTCGACGACTGCCTGACGCTCGCGCGCGGCCTGTCCGAGAAGTACCCGGTGGCGCTGGTCAATTCGGTCAACCCGGCCCGTATCGAGGGGCAGAAGACCGCGGCCTTCGAGATCGTCGACATGCTCGGCGACGCGCCCGACATCCACGTCCTGCCGGTCGGGAACGCGGGCAACATCACCGCCTACTGGAAGGGCTACCAGGAGTACGCGGCCGAGGACGGCCCGGCCTCCCGCACCCCCCGGATGTGGGGCTTCCAGGCGGCGGGCTCGGCTCCCATCGTGCGCGGCGAGCCGGTCAAGGAGCCGGCCACCATCGCCACCGCGATCCGGATCGGCAACCCGGCGTCCTGGTCCCAGGCCGAGCGGGCGCGGGACGAGTCGGGCGGCTTCATCGACGAGGTGACCGACCGTCAGATCCTCGCCGCCTACCGGCTGCTCGCCTCCCAGGAGGGCGTCTTCGTCGAGCCGGCCTCCGCGGCGAGCGTGGCCGGGCTGCTGAAGGCGGCCGAGCAGGGCAAGGTCGACCCGGGCCAGCGCATCGTGTGCACGGTGACCGGCAACGGCCTGAAGGACCCCGACTGGGCGGTCGCGGGCGCCCCGCAGCCGGTCATCGTGCCGGTGGACGCCGACGCGGCGGCCGTACGGCTCGGGCTGGCGTAACGCGGGAGCACGCGCGAGGCGGGCCGGGGCGCTGTCGTCGAGCCCCCGGCCCGGCCGTGAAGGCCCACGCCGGATAACCGCCGGGGCCATGCCAGGCGGGCCTGCCGGCCCACCTCAGGGGGCGTACGCCCGCTCCTCACCGCCTCCGCCCGCCGGGTGTCTCAAGATCCACTCGAGTGGTGGACGAGATGCGCAGGAACGATGAGGCCATGGGGAACCCTCCAGTAGAGTGGACCTGGTCGACGACAGGGAGTGCGACACGCATCGTGCGCCTCCCGTGCGCCCTATGTCGCCACAGAACCTTCCTTCGATAGGCTGTACTGAATCCGCCCCGACGCAGAGCATTCATGGCGTCGCCGTCCTGTCACGGCCCCCGCGGTGTTCCGTACCTCTTCGAGCAATCTCACGTCACACAAGGAGAGTCATCGAGCGATGGCCGGTCCAGCGTTCCGCGCCGCCGCCGTCCGAGTGCGCGTCCCCGCCTCGAGCGCCAATCTCGGTCCCGGCTATGACGCCTTCGGTCTCGCCCTGGGGCTCTACGACGACGTGGTGGTCCGGGTCGCCGACTCCGGTCTGCACGTCGACATCGCGGGCGAGGGCGCCGAGAGCCTGCCGCGCGACGAGAGCCATCTGCTCGTACGGTCCCTCCGTACCGCCTTCGACCTGCTGGGCGGGCAGCCGCGCGGCCTCGAGGTGGTCTGCGCCAACCGCATTCCGCACGGCCGCGGCCTCGGCTCCTCCTCCGCCGCCATCTGCGCCGGGATCACCGCCGCGCGCGCCGTGACGATAGGCGGCGGCGAAAAACTCGACGACGAGGCGCTGGTGGAGCTGGCCACCGAGATCGAGGGCCACCCCGACAACGTCGCCGCCTGTCTGCTCGGCGGCTTCACCCTCGCCTGGTCGGACGCGGGAGCCGCCCGGGCGATCAGAATGGACCCTGCCGATTCCATCGTTCCGGTGGTCTTCGTGCCCGGGAAGCCGGTGCTGACGGAGACCGCCCGCGGACTGCTGCCGCGCACCGTCCCGCATGTGGACGCGGCCGTCAACGCGGGGCGGGCGGCCCTGCTCGTGGAGGCCCTGACCAGGCGTCCCGAGCTGCTGCTGGCGGCGACGGAGGACCGGCTCCACCAGGAATACCGCGCTCCGGCGATGCCCGAGAGCGTGAGCCTGGTGCACCGACTGCGTGCGGACGGCGTCCCCGCGGTCGTCTCCGGCGCGGGCCCCACGGTGCTCGCGCTGGTCGAGGACGGTGCGGCCGACAAGGTCGCACGGCTGGCGGGCGAGGGGTGGGCGGCCAACCGGCTGGCTCTCGACGCCGGGGGGGCGAGCGTCCTGCCGCTCAGCTGACCCAGCCGCCCGGGGCGTCCCCCGGGCCCCGCACAACTCGATTGCCGGTTGGAGAGGGGGAATGTTTGTTGGATCCGGTAGTGTTAACCTCAAGTCTGCACTTGAAGCCTCTTGGATGTACTCGGAGGCGCAGTGCGAAGTGTCCCCATCCGGGACCACCCTTCTTCCGGGAGCCTCCCACACTGCCTGAGCAGCCTGCCTGAGCAGTGTCGTGCACGCACCGGAATCGGCGTGGCGGATCCAAGCGAACCACTCTGCCGCGTCGGAACCATGAATGTTCTCTCCGCCGTACCGGCGGACCACCGCCCCGGCCCGGTCCGTAACGGAAGGACCACAGCCGGACAGCACAACCGGTCGCCGAGCCAGACAGGCCGACGCCCGCTCCAGGGAAGGACCCTTCGTGAGCGACACCACCGATCTGATGGGCGTGAACGCCTCCGGCACCTCCGACAGCGGTGTCGGCAATGCCGCCGCGCCCGCTACGGACGCTTCCGCGCCTGCCACCGGTGCTGCCACTGGCACTGCCCCGCGGCGACGCCGCTCGGGCACCGGCCTTGACGCCATGGTCTTGGCGGAGCTCCAGCAGCTCGCCTCGAGCCTGGGCATCAAGGGCACCGCGCGGATGCGCAAGAGCCAGCTGATCGAGGTCATCAAGGAGAAGCAGGCCGCATCCGGCGGCGGAGCCCAGGGCTCCGAGGCCGCCCCGTCCGCCGCCGAGGGGGTGACCAAGCCGAAGCGCCGTGCGACCTCCAAGGCCCGTACGGGCGAGGACAGCGCGGACGCCGGCAAGCAGGACAAGGCCGGGAAGGCCGACAAGGCCGACCAGCCCGCGGATGCCGAGAAGTCCGGCAAGGCCGCCAAGGGCGGCAAGGCGGACAAGGCCGCCGCCCAGCAGCAGATCGACATCCCGGGTCAGTCCGGGGAGCCGGTCGCCGACGAGCAGCCGGCCGGTGAGCGCCGTCGCCGCCGGGCGACCGCGCCCGCCACTGCCACCGCCGAGTCCGGCGGCACGGCCACCGCGGTCGAGACCCGCACGGAGGCCCGTGCCGAGGCCAAGGGCGACGCCAAGGGCGAGGCCGCGGCGGACACCGCCGAGGGCAAGGGCGCCAAGGGCGGCGACCGTCAGGACCGCCAGGAGCGCGGCCAGAAGGGCGACCGGCGCGAGCGCGGCGGCCAGCGTGACCGGGGCCGCGGCGGCAAGGGCGACGACGGCCAGCAGGGCGGCGGTGGCCGTCAGCAGCGTGGCGACGGGCGCGGCCAGGGCCAGCAGCGCTCCGACGACGGGGACGACGACTTCGAGGGCGGGCGCCGTGGGCGCCGCGGCCGCTACCGCGACCGCCGTGGCCGCCGTGGCCGCGACGACTTCGGCAACGAGCCGCAGGTCTCCGAGGACGATGTCCTGATCCCGGTCGCGGGCATCCTCGACATCCTCGACAACTACGCGTTCATCCGGACCTCCGGCTACCTGCCGGGCCCGAACGACGTGTACGTCTCGCTCGCCCAGGTCCGCAAGAACGGTCTGCGCAAGGGCGATCACGTCACCGGTGCGGTCCGTCAGCCGCGCGAGGGCGAGCGCCGCGAGAAGTTCAACGCGCTGGTGCGGCTCGACTCGGTCAACGGCATGGCGCCCGAAACCGGCCGTGGACGGCCCGAGTTCGGGAAGCTGACGCCGCTTTACCCGCAGGACCGGCTGCGTCTGGAGAGCGAGGCCGGCGGCCTGACGACCCGGATCATCGACCTGGTCGCGCCGATCGGCAAGGGCCAGCGCGGTCTGATCGTGGCCCCGCCGAAGACCGGTAAGACCATGATCATGCAGGCGATCGCCAACGCGATCACCCGCAACAGCCCCGAGTGCCATCTGATGGTCGTCCTCGTCGACGAGCGGCCGGAAGAGGTCACCGACATGCAGCGCTCGGTCAAGGGCGAGGTCATCTCCTCGACCTTCGACCGTCCCGCCGAGGACCACACCACCGTCGCCGAGCTGGCGATCGAGCGGGCCAAGCGGCTGGTGGAGCTGGGTCACGACGTGGTCGTGCTGCTGGACTCGATCACGCGTCTGGGCCGTGCGTACAACCTGGCGGCGCCCGCCTCCGGCCGCATCCTGTCCGGTGGTGTCGACTCGACCGCGCTCTACCCGCCGAAGAAGTTCTTCGGTGCCGCGCGGAACATCGAGGACGGCGGCTCGCTGACCATCCTGGCCACCGCGCTGGTCGAGACCGGCTCGCGGATGGACGAGGTGATCTTCGAGGAGTTCAAGGGCACCGGCAACATGGAGCTCAAGCTCGACCGGAAGCTCGCCGACAAGCGCATCTTCCCGGCGGTCGACGTCGACCCGTCGAGCACCCGTAAGGAAGAGATCCTGCTGGCGCCGGAGGAGCTGAACATCGTCTGGAAGCTGCGCCGGGTGCTGCACGCGCTCGACTCGCAGCAGGCGATCGAGCTGCTGCTCGACAAGATGAAGCAGACGAAGTCGAACGCCGAGTTCCTGATGCAGATCGCCAAGACCACGCCCACCCCGGGCAACAACGGCGACTAGTCGCACAGACTCCACCACGCTCGGTCATCCGAGGCCTCCCCGCACCGCGGGGAGGCCTCGGTTTTTTTGAGAGGTGAACCACACCAAAAGGGACAGTCACGGAACGGTCTCGATGCCCTTATCACCTGCGAAAGGGCAGGTGAGAGCGGTAAGGCGGACGAAGGGGGCGAACGGCGTCCGGCCCGCCCCAGATGAAAACCAGCCGAACTCCGTATGCAACCCTGGCGCTCGGCCTGTCATCTGTCAGGTCGAATCCGCGACGCCACGCCTGACCGTGACGGCAGGGGGTACCCGGGATACGAGGACTGAGGAGCACATGGCTGACGACCAGCACAGCACGCCGGTGACCCCGGGCCGACATCGAGCTCGCGGAGGCACCGGCGGACGCCGCCGCAAGCGTCCCAGTACCCGCCGCAGGGCCACGCACATCACCGTCTGGTCGGTCGCCTCCGTACTGATCCTCGGCGGCGCCGGGGCCGGGTACCTCTACTACAAGCTCAACGGCAACCTCACGGGCGTCGACGTCAACGCCGCGCTGGGCGCCGATCGCCCCAAGAACGTCGACAACGGCTCGATGGACATCCTCGTCCTCGGCTCCGACTCGCGGGCCGGGAAGAACGCCAAGTACGGCAAGGACGAGGGCACCTCGCGCTCCGACACCGCGATGATCGTGCACGTCTACAAGGGCCGCAAGAAGGCCAGCGTGGTCAGCATTCCGCGCGACACGCTCATCAAACGTCCCTCGTGCGAGAAGGACGGCAAGGAGAGCCCCGCCGTCCAGGAGGCGATGTTCAACAGCGCCTACGAGGCCGGTGGCCCCGCGTGCACCATCAAGACCGTCGAGGACATGAGCGGCATACGCATGGACCACTTCCTGGAGGTCGACTTCTCCGGCTTCCAGCAGCTGATCGACGACCTCGGCGGCGTCGACATCACCACCACCGAGCCGATCCACGACCCGAAGAGCCACCTCGACCTGGAGCCCGGCCCGCACACCCTCAACGGTGAGCAGTCCCTCGGCCTGGTACGGACCCGGCACGGCGTCGGCGACGGCAGTGACCTCGGCCGGATCAAGCTCCAGCAGGCGTTCGTCAAGGCGCTGCTCGACCAGATCAAGAGCGTCAACCTCTTCGGCAACCCGAAGAAGCTGTACGACCTGGCGAACACCTCCACCAAGGCGCTCACCACCGACTCCGAGCTGGCCTCGGTCAACAAGCTGTCGGGCTTCGCCAAGAGCCTCCAGGGCATCGGCTCGGGCAACATGAAGATGACCACGCTGCCCGTCCAGTACGACCCGAACGACCCGGCCCGGGTGCTGCCCATGGAGTCCAAGACCAAGCTGATCTGGAAGGCGCTGCGGGCGGACCAGCCGATCCCGAAGGCCGCCACCAAGGGATCCGCGGGCGACGCGAACGACGCCGGCAACGTGGTCAAGTAGGACCGCGCGGAGGATGTCGGACGGGGTCGGGAATATCCCGGCCCCACCCCCGGTTTTGGGTGATGCGGCCAGTGCTGGCAAACTGGATCGTCGGCCCCGGTTCACGACGTGCAAACCCGCTCGTCGACCCGGAGCCCTCCCGAGAAACCAGGAGAATCCCTTGAAGCGCGACATCCACCCGGAGTACGTCGAGACCCAGGTCAGCTGCACCTGTGGCGCGTCCTTCACCACCCGTAGCACCGTGGGCGGCGGCACCATCCGTGCCGACATCTGCTCCGAGTGCCACCCGTTCTACACGGGCAAGCAGAAGATCCTCGACACCGGTGGCCGTGTGGCGCGGTTCGAGGCCCGCTTCGGCAAGAACGCCGGGTCCAAGAAGTAGCGACCCGCACGGCGCCGGTCCTCGGTCGCCCCCGCGCAGGGGCGACCGGACCGGCGTTTTGCGTCAGCCAGCCCGTCCGCCGGGCCGCCGGTCGGGCCCGTCGGCCGTCCTGTCCGGCCCGTATTCCCCGCGTCCACGCAGACCCACCCAGGGAGCCCTCATGTTCGAGGCGGTCGAGGATCTGATCGGCGAACACGCCGCCCTCGAAAAGCGGCTCGCCGACCCCGCGGTCCATGCCGACCAGCGCGAGGCGAAGCGACTCAACAAGCGCTACGCCGAGCTGACCCCGATCATCGACACGTACCGCGACTGGAAGCAGGCCGGGGACGACATCGAGACGGCCCAGGAGCTGGCGCAGGACGACCCGGACTTCGCCGACGAGGTCAAGGAGCTGGAGCTGCGCCGCGCGGAGCTGACCGACCGGCTGCGGCTGCTGCTGGTCCCGCGCGACCCCAGCGACGACAAGGACGTCATCCTCGAGGTCAAGGCGGGCGAGGGCGGCGAGGAGTCCGCGCTGTTCGCCGGCGACCTGCTGCGGATGTATCTGCGGTACGCCGAGCGGATCGGCTGGAAGACCGAGATCATCGACGCCAACGAGTCCGACCTCGGCGGCTACAAGGACGTCCAGGTGGCCGTGAAGGCCAAGGGCACCATCGAGCCCGGCCAGGGCGTGTGGGCCCGGCTGAAGTACGAGGGCGGGGTGCACCGCGTGCAGCGGGTGCCCGCCACCGAGTCCCAGGGCCGCATCCACACCTCCGCGGCCGGTGTGCTGGTCACTCCGGAGGCCGAGGAGGTCGAGGTCGAGATCGGCCCCAACGACCTGCGGATCGACGTCTACCGCTCCTCCGGCCCCGGCGGCCAGTCGGTGAACACCACCGACTCCGCGGTGCGCATCACCCACCTGCCCACCGGCATCGTCGTCTCCTGCCAGAACGAGAAGAGCCAGCTCCAGAACAAGGAGCAGGCGCTGCGCATCCTGCGTTCGCGGCTGCTGGCCGCAGCCCAGGAGGAGGCCGAGCGGGAGGCGTCGGACGCCCGCCGCAGCCAGGTCCGCACCGTCGACCGCTCCGAGCGCATCCGTACGTACAACTTCCCGGAGAACCGCATTTCGGACCACCGGGTCGGTTTCAAGGCGTACAACCTGGATCAGGTGCTCGACGGGGAGCTGGCGCCCGTCATCCAGGCGTGTGTGGACGCCGACGCGGCGGCGAAGCTCGCGGCGGCCCAGTAGGACCTTCCTCTTCGCAACTACGGACCGGCTGGAGGAATTCAGTGAATGTGCTGCTCGCCGAGGTGGCCCAGGCCACCCAGCGGCTGGCCGACGCGGGCGTGCCCTCCCCGCGCTTCGACGCGGAGGAGCTCGCCGCCTTCGTGCACGGCGTCAAGCGGGGGGAGCTGCACGGCGTGCCCGACGCCGACTTCGACGCCCGCTACTGGGAGGCGGTCGCCCGCCGTGAGGCCCGCGAGCCACTCCAGCACATCACCGGCCGCGCCTTCTTCCGCTACCTGGAGCTCCAGGTGGGTCCCGGCGTCTTCGTCCCCCGTCCGGAGACCGAGTCGGTCGTCGGCTGGGCGATAGACGCGGTCCGGGCCATGGACGTCGTCGAACCCCTCATCGTCGACCTGTGCACCGGCTCCGGGGCCATCGCCCTGGCCCTCGCCCAGGAGGTGCCCCGCTCCCGGGTGCACGCCGTGGAGCTGGACGAGGGCGCCCTTCTGTGGGCCCGCAAGAACGTCGAGGGGTCCCGCGTCGTTCTCCAGCGAGGAGACGCGTTGACGGCCCTGCCCGAGCTGGACGGGCAGGTGGACCTCGTCATCAGCAACCCCCCGTACATCCCGCTGACCGAGTGGGAGTACGTGGCGCCGGAGGCGCGCGACCACGACCCCCAGCTCGCGCTCTTCTCCGGTGAGGACGGCCTCGATGTGATCCGCGGCCTGGAGCGCACGGCCCACCGGCTGCTGCGGCCGGGCGGCGTGGTCGTCATCGAGCACGCAGACACCCAGGGCGGCCAGGTGCCGTGGATCTTCACGGAGGAGCGTGGCTGGGCGGACGCCGCCGACCACCCCGACCTGAACAAACGGCCCCGATTCGCCACCGCGCGGAAGGCCATGCCGTGACCGCGGCACCGCACCACACACTGGCCACGTACGAGGAGGACCGTTAAATGGCACGGCGATACGACTGCGGGGACGCGACCGACCGCAAGACCGGCCTGCGCGAGGCCGCGTCCGCCGTCCGCCGCGGCGAGCTGGTCGTGCTGCCCACCGACACCGTCTACGGGATCGGTGCGGACGCCTTCAGCGCGGAGGCCGTCGGCGATCTGCTGGAGGCCAAGGGCCGGGGCCGCAACATGCCGACCCCCGTCCTGGTCGGCTCCCCGAACACCCTGCACGGCCTGGTCACCGACTTCTCCGAGCAGGCCTGGGAGCTGGTCGACGCCTTCTGGCCCGGTGCGCTCACCCTCGTCGCCCGGCACCAGCCGTCGCTGACCTGGGACCTGGGCGAGACCCGGGGCACCGTGGCGGTGCGGATGCCGCTGCACCCGGTCGCGATCGAGCTGCTGAACGACTTCGGCCCGATGGCGGTCTCCAGCGCCAACCTCACGGGACACCCGTCCCCGCAGGACTGCGACGCCGCGCAGGACATGCTGGGCGATTCCGTCTCGGTCTACCTCGACGGCGGCCCCACCCCGGCCGCGGTGCCCTCCTCCATCGTCGACGTCACGGGCAAGGTCCCGGTGCTGCTGCGTGCGGGCGCGCTCTCCGCCGAGCAGCTCCGTGAGGTCGTACCCGACCTCGAGGTGGCGAATTGACAGCCCCTGAGACGGGCCGTGGCATAGCGGAACACCGGGCGAAGCACGCCGAGACCTCGTTCCGCATCCTCCACGTCAGCACCGGCAACGTCTGCCGCTCGCCGATCACCGAGCGGCTGACCCGGCATGCCCTCACCCACCGGCTCGGCACCGCCCGCACCAGCGGGCTGATCGTGGAGAGCGCCGGCACCTGGGGCCACGAGGGCGCGCCGATGGAGGCGCACGCCGCCACCGTCCTGACCGACTTCGGCGCCGACCCGGACGGCTTCATCGGCCGGGAGCTGCTGGACGAGCACGTCATCCGCGCCGACCTCGTGCTGACCGCGACCCGGGACCACCGGGCCCAGGTCATTTCGATGGGGCACTCGGCGGGCCTGCGCACCTTCACGCTCAAGGAGTTCACCCGGCTGGTGCGGGCCATAGACCCCGCGACGCTGCCCGATCCGGAGGAGGCGGGCGGCGTGGTCGAGCGCGCCCGGTCCCTGGTCCAGGCGGCGGCCGCGCTGCGCGGCTGGCTGCTGGCGCCGAACGAGGAGGCGGACGAGGTGCACGACCCGTACGGGGCGCCCATCACCTTCTTCCGCTCCATCGGCGACGAGATCAACCAGGCGCTGGACCCGGTCGTCACCGCGCTCACGGGGGTTCCGGCCCCGGCATAGCCCCGGTCCCGGCCCGGGCGTAACCCCTGGTGGCCCCGGCCGCGGCGCGCGCTGCCGCCGGTGCGGGCCTACATTGGGGGTGACGCCCGACGAAGGTGAGCACGCGATGGCCGTCAGCGCGGTTCCCTGGGGTCCCGACTTCGGCGAGCTGGCCCGGCAGGACCCCGAGCTGGCCGGGATCATCATGAGCGAGCTCGAGCGCGTCCGGGGCAGTCTCCAGCTGATCGCCGCGGAGAACCACACCTCGCGGGCGGTGCTGGCGGCGCTGGCCTCGCCGCTGGCCAACAAGTACGCCGAGGGCTACCCCGGGGCCCGCCACCACGGCGGCTGTGAGCTGGTGGACGTCGCCGAGCGGGTGGCCCAGGGCCGGGCGACGGCGCTGTTCGGCGCAAGCCACGCCAATGTGCAGCCGCATTCGGGATCCTCCGCGGTGCTCGCGGCGTACGCCGCGCTGCTGCGGCCCGGCGACACGGTGCTGGCGATGGCGCTGCCGCACGGCGGCCACCTCACCCACGGCTCCCCGGCGAACTTCTCCGGCCGCTGGTTCCACTTCGTCGGCTACGGCGTCGACCCGGCCACCGGGCTGCTCGACTACGACCGGCTGCGCGAGCTGGCGCTCGCCCACCGCCCGAAGGCGATCGTGTGCGGTTCGATCTCGTACCCCCGCCATCTGGACTACGCCGCCTTCCGGACCATCGCCGACGAGGTGGGCGCGTACCTCGTCGCCGACGCCGCCCACCCCATCGGCCTGGTGGCCGGGAAAGCGGCGCCGAGCCCGGTGCCGTACGCGGACGTCGTGTGCGCCACCACGCACAAGGTGCTGCGCGGGCCGCGCGGCGGAATGCTGCTGTGCGGTGCGGAGCTGGCCGAGCGGGTCGATCGCGCCGTGTTCCCCTTCACTCAGGGCGGCGCCCAGATGCACACCGTGGCGGCCAAGGCGGTGGCGTTCGGCGAGGCCGCCACGCCCGCGTTCGCCGCGTACGCCCGGCAGGTCGTCGCCAACGCGCGCACCCTGGCCGACGGGCTGGCGGCGGCGGGGCTGACGGTGGCCACCGGAGGCACCGACACCCACATCATCGCCGTCGATGTGTCCCCGCTGGGGCTCGACGGCCGTGCGGCGAAGGCCCGTTGCGCGGCCGCCGGGATCATCCTGGACACCTGCGCGCTGGCCTCCGCCACCGAACCCGGCGGCTGCGTCCGGGGATTGCGGCTCGGCACCGCGGCGGTGACGACGCAGGGCATGGAGGAGGGGGAGATGGAGCAGATCGGCGCGCTGCTGACGATCGCCCTGCGCGAGGACGAGGAAGCACCCCGATCGCGCGGAGTGCGCGCGGAAGTCAGGGAACTGGCCGCGGCATTTCCTCCGTATCCGCCGTGAACTCCCGTGCCGGGGAAATAGCTCGGCCTGGAAACAGTCTGGCCTTGCGCCGCCCTGACGGCGTCCGCGCCGCCGGCCGCCGCCCTGGACGGCGGCTACACCGGCGCCGACATCCTCTATACCGGGCCCGGCAAGACCCCCGGGGAGCTGCGCGAGGCCATCGCCCGCGGCGTGCGGACGTTCTCCGCCGAGTCGCCGGGCGACCTGGAGCACATCGGGGCGGCCGCTCTCGACCACGGCGTGGTCGCCGACTGCCTGCTGCGCGTCAACAGCGCCACCGCGAGCGCCAGCACCGGCATCCGGATGACCGGCAAGCCCACCCAGTTCGGCATCGACAGCGAGACGGTGGCCGAGCCCGGCGCCGCGCCTGCGCTCCGCACGTCCCTCGCCGGTCTGCACCTGTTCTCGCAGAGCAACGCCAAGGACGAGGACGCCCTGGTCGAGGAGTTCCGGCACACCATCGAGGTGGCCGCCCAGGTCGAAGCCGACGTCGGGGTGGCCCTGCGGCTGCTGGACATCGGCGGCGGCTTCTCCGTGCCGTACGGCCGCCACGGCGCCCGCGACGCCTACCACAAGCTGCGCGGTGAGCTGGAAGTCGCCCTGGACCTGGTCGGGGACGGCGGGACCCTGCTGGCCTCGGTGAGCAACGTCAAGACCAGCCGGGACCGCCGGTTCGTCATCCTCGACGCCGGTATCAACACCTTCGGCGGCATGTCCGGGCTCGGCCGGATCCTGCCGGTGTCGGTTCGGATAGAAGGGGACGTCGAGGTGACCGGCAAGGGCACCTTGGCCGGGCCGCTGTGCACCCCCGGCGATCTGCTGGCCCGCGAGATCGACCTGCCGGAGCTGGGCGAGGGCGACGTCGTCGCCATCCCCAACACCGGCGCCTACGGGCCCACCGCCAGCCTGCTGATGTTCCTCGGCCGCCCCGCGCCCGCCGAGGCCGTGGTCCGCGGCGGCGAGGTCGTGATCAGCAGCGTCAACGGCCACGGCTACCAGGACGGCATGCGCGTCATCCGGCGGCTGCGCGCCGCCGACCCGCTCGCCACCACCCCCCGTGGTGGTCGGCGGGAAGCTGGGCGTCACCGGGGACGAGGACAGCGAACGGGTCGCCGAGCTGATGGCGGCGGGCTTCGACACGGTCTTCGACGACGGCGCCGACCCCGCCGCCGCCCTGCGCGGCTTCGTCCACTCCCGCCAGGCGGGCCCGCCCGCCCTCGCGGGCCGGGCCCCGGCCGGATGAGCGAGGGGTTCGGCGCGTTCGTCCGCGCCCACGGGGGAGAAGGCCGCCTGGTGGTCCAGCCGCGCATGGGCTTCGGCGATCCGCAGCGGATGCGGGAGGGCCTGGCGGCCACCAGAGCCGCCGACGCCCTGACCGTGGGAACCATCACACTCGACGCCCACACCCGCGTCGGCCACCTCCGGGCGGTCGAACGCGCGCTGCGCGACGGCAGCGACCTCAACGGCTACCCCATCGTCAGCCATGAGGAATCCGTCACCCGCTGGGTGCTCTCGGCAGCGAGCGGCCCCGGCTTCCCGGTCCAGGTACGGCACGGCTCCGCCGCCCCGGCCGACATCTTCCGCACCCTGACCCGGCTGGGGCTCGGCGCCGGCGAGGGCGGCCCGGTGTCGTACCGCCTGCCCTACGGACGGACCCCGCTGGCCGAGTCCGTACGGAACTGGCGGGAGAGCTGCGAGGTGGTGACCGAGCCGGCGGCACTGGAGTACGCGGACCGGGGCGCTGCCGATCGGGCGGATCACCGGTTCGGCAGCGGGCCCGTCCGGTCACCTCCGCCGGGCTGCTGGAGGATCTGTCGTACATGCGCAGAAGGTTCGACGACGTGGCCGTGGAGCACCGCACACCCCTGCCGGTCCCCGGCACACGTGGAACCGGAGCAGGCTAGGGTGAGGTCTCCTAGGGTGTGGCCCTGATCTGCCTCGCGACGTCTGGGGAATAGGTGCGTGAATACCTGCTGACTCTGTGCATCGTGGCCGCGGTGACGTATCTGCTCACCGGGCCGGTGCGGAAGTTCGCCATCGCCGCTGGTGCGATGCCGGAGATCCGGGCCCGCGATGTGCACCGTGAGCCCACTCCGCGGCTCGGAGGCATCGCCATGTTCGGCGGTCTCTGCGCGGGGTTGCTGGTGGCCGCTCACCTCACCAACCTCAAGGACGTCTTCGAAACGTCCAACG
The DNA here is from genome assembly GCF_003721215.1 of Streptomyces botrytidirepellens. Classification (NCBI taxonomy): domain Bacteria; kingdom Bacillati; phylum Actinomycetota; class Actinomycetes; order Kitasatosporales; family Streptomycetaceae; genus Streptomyces; species Streptomyces botrytidirepellens. The sequence continues at coordinate 17,345 of NZ_RIBZ01000153.1, read as the reverse complement.
AGCCGCGCGCGCTGCTCTCCGGCGCCGGGCTCATCTGGCTGCTCGGCGTGCTGGACGACAAGTGGGGCGTGGACGCGCTCATCAAGCTGGGCGGCCAGATGATCGCCGCCGGTGTGATGGTGCTCCAGGGTCTGACCATCCTGTGGCTGCCGGTGCCCGGTGTGGGGCCGGTCTCCCTGACGCCCTGGCAGGGCACCCTGCTGACGGTGGCTCTGGTCGTCATCACCATCAACGCGGTCAACTTCGTTGACGGGCTGGACGGTTTGGCGTCCGGCATGGTGTGCATCGCCGCCGCCGCGTTCTTCATGTACGCGTACCGCATCTGGTTCGGCTACGGACTGGAGGCCGCCGCCCCCGCGACCCTGTTCGCCGCCGTCCTCATGGGCATGTGCCTGGGCTTCCTGCCGCACAACGCCCACCCCGCGCGGATCTTCATGGGCGACTCGGGCTCGATGCTCATCGGGCTGGTGCTCGCCGCGGGCGCCATCTCCATCACGGGCCAGGTGGACCCGGACGCGATGAAGCTGTTCGCCGGATCCGAGACGGCGGCGGTGCACGCCACCGTGCCGGTCTACATCCCGCTGCTGCTGCCGCTCACCGTCATCGCGGTGCCCTTCGCGGACCTGGTGCTCGCCATCGTCCGGCGCACCTGGCGGGGCCAGTCGCCGTTCGCGGCGGACCGCGGCCATCTGCACCACCGGCTGCTGGAGATCGGCCACTCGCACAGCCGGGCCGTGCTGATCATGTACTTCTGGTCGGCGCTGATCGCGTTCGGGGCGGTCGCGTACTCGGTGAACTCGGCCGGTGTGTGGTTCGTGCTCGCGATCGTGGCGCTGAGCGCGGTGGGTCTGGTGCTGTTGCTGCTGCCGCGGTTCACCCCGCGCGTGCCGCAGTGGGCGGAGGCGTTCGTACCGCCCCGCTACCGGCGCCGGGTCGCGACCGCCCAGGCGGCCGAGCCGGTCGCCCCGGCCAGGGAGCAGACCGAGCCGGAGCACCGGGAGCAGCCGGAAAGGCCCGCCCCGGAACCGCTGCCGACCGGGCTCAACGGCGCCACCGCGATCGGTGACCGGTCGCGTTTCCCCCACCGCAGGAAGATCGGAACCCCTCAGTAGCGACGACACAGCGCGTCAAGCCATACACGCGCTGTAACTCACACGTGTGACGTGCAGCACATCAGGTGGGTAAAGACCTCATCAAATAGTTTGTGATACCGTTCACTAAACCCGGTGCTTAGAGCCGAGGGGCCGTAGTGCGACGGCTCTTCGTCGCGAGGTTCCCTCTGTCCCCGGGGATACGCTCGTCCACGACGAATCGTTTGCTTCCGACTCTTGCCGGAGAAACCCTTCATGCAGTCCAACGACGCCAGAACGCTGCCCAGTTGCGCCGTGCCCACCGCCGTGGTCGGGGTGGTCGCCGTTGCCGTCAGTTCTGTGCTCGCCGGTGGAAAGGGCGCGATCGGAGCCGCCTTCGGGACGCTCCTCGTAGTCGCGGTCATGACGATCGACCTGATCGTGCTCGAGCGCACCGCGAAGTATCTTCCGCAGCTGTTCCAGATGATGGGGCTCGCCCTCTACATGGTGCAGTTCCTGCTCATCGCGGTGCTGCTGGCCATCTTCAAGGACACCACCCTCTTCAATACCCGGGCGTTCGCGTTCTCCCTGCTTGCTGCGACACTGACGTGGATCGCGGCGCAGACCCGGGCCCACATGAAGGCCAAGATCCTCTACGTGCAACCGGAAGCCGAGGACGAACGGAAGCCGGCGAGGGAGAAGGAGACCTCCCCAGCCGGGTCCGCCTCGTGATCTGTAGGGCCGGTATAAGGACGTCTGCGCTCACCTGCTATCGTCCGGTGCCATCTGAGGCACAGCGGGCGCAGGCGGCTGAACCCCCGGATTCCACGGGACGGAATCGGCGGCCCATGCAGCTGCTGCCCGTGAGCCCATCGGCCTTGTGTACACAAGCCGCCCCCACATTCGTAAGAACCAGTCCAGTGCCGTTCCGTGGCCATGCGCCGCGCCGACACATCGAGGTTGCCGTACCCATGCGCCACGCTGAAGGAGCTCGCGGTGAGTCCTGACCAGACGCTCGCCTTCGAGACCGATTGCCACATCTTCGACGGGTGCGGCTTCCCGGCCCCAGGGCTTCACTCGTTCACGTTCCAGCCGATCGCCACCATTGGCGGCTTCGAGTTCAACAAGCCGATGCTGCTGGCTCTGCTGGGCACCGTCGTCGTGGTCGTGTTCTTCTGGGCCGCCTTCGGGAGGGCCAAGGTCGTTCCCGGCAAGCTCCAGATGGTCGGTGAGGCGGGCTACGACTTCGTGCGCCGCGGCATCGTCTACGAGGCCCTGGGGAAGAAGGAGGGCGACAAGTACGTCCCCCTCATGGTCTCCCTGTTCTTCTTCATCTGGATCATGAACTTGTGGTCGGTCATTCCGATCGCCCAGTTCCCGGCGACGTCGATCATCGCCTTCCCGGCGGGGCTCGCCGCGATCGTCTACATCCTGTGGGTGAGCCTCACCTTCAAGAAGCACGGTTTCGTCGGCGGCCTGAAGAACATCTCCGGTTACGACAAGTCGCTCGGCGGCGTCCTGCCGCTGGTCATGGTCCTGGAGCTGTTCTCCAACCTGCTCATCCGGCCGTTCACCCACGCCGTCCGGCTCTTTGCCAACATGTTCGCGGGTCACGTCCTGCTGCTGATCTTCACGATCGCCAGCTGGTACCTGCTGAACGGCATCGGGATCGCTTACGCGAGCATCTCGTTCGTGATGGTCATCCTGCTGACCGCCTTCGAGCTCTTCATTCAGGCCCTTCAGGCATACGTCTTCGTCCTGCTGGCCTGTAGCTACATTCAGGGCGCTCTCGCCGAGCACCACTGAGCACCCTGTCCCAGTCCGCAAGACATCCGGTGGCCAACCCCCACCGGCCCATGAAACAGAAGGAAGAACCGGCATGTCCGCTCTCCAGTCCCTGGCTGCTGAAACTGTGCACGGCTCCGTCGGCTCGATCGGCTACGGCCTCGCCGCCATCGGTCCGGGCGTCGGCGTCGGCATCATCTTCGGTAACGGCACCCAGGCCATGGCCCGCCAGCCCGAGGCGGCCGGTCTGATCCGTGCGAACCAGATCCTCGGCTTCGTGCTCTGTGAGGCGCTCGCCCTGATCGGTCTGGTCATGCCGTTCGTCTACGGCCCGTGATCACCTGCCGATAGCTGTTGCGACGAAAGGTACGGATGTGAACGCCCTGGTAAACCTGGCGGCAGAGGAAGAGAATCCTCTGCTCCCGCCACTCCCAGAGCTTGTCATCGGCCTGATCGCCTTCGCCATCGTTTTCATCTTCTTCGCCAAGAAGCTGCTCCCGAACATCAACCGTGTTCTGGATGAGCGCCGCGCGGCGATCGAGGGCGGAATGGAGAAGGCCGAGGCAACTCAGGCCGAGGCCCAGCAGGTCCTCGAGGACTACCGCGCCCAGCTGGCGGACGCCCGCCACGAGGCCGCGCGACTGCGCCAGGAGGCGCAGGAGCAGGGCGCCGCGCTCATCGCGGAGATGCGTGCGGAGGGGCAGCGGCAGCGCGAGGAGATCATCGCGGCCGGCCACGCCCAGATCGAGGCCGAGCGCAAGCAGGCCGGTACGGCGCTGCGCCAGGACGTGGGCAAGCTCGCCACCGACCTGGCCGGCAAGATCGTCGGCGAGTCCCTCGAGGACGTCGCCCGGCAGAGCCGCACCATCGACCGCTTCCTCGACGACCTCGAGGCCAAGGCGGCCGACGGCACGAAGGCCGAGGCCGGACGATGAACGGAGCGAGCAGGGAGGCACTGGCTGCCGCGCGCGAGCGCTTCGACGCGCTGACGGACAACACGTCCGTCGACGCGGCGAAGCTCGCCGACGAGCTGGCCGCCGTCACCGCGCTGCTCGACCGTGAGGTCTCGTTGCGCCGGGTCCTCACCGACCCGGCGCAGCCCGGCGAGGCCAAGGCCGAGCTGGCCCAGCGCCTGCTGAGCGGGCAGGTCGGCGGCGAGGTCCTGGACCTGGTCTCCGGCATGGTCCGCTCCCGCTGGTCGCGCTCGCGCGACCTCGCGGACGCGGTCGAGGAGCTGGCGAGCAGCGCCGACCTGGTGGCGGCCCAGCGGGTCGGCACCCTGGACAACGTGGAGGACGAGCTGTTCCGGTTCGGCCGGATCATCTCCTCCTCGTCCGAGCTGCGGTCGGCGCTGGCCGACCGGCGCGCGAACGGCACGGCCAAGGCCGGGCTGGTCCGCGAGCTGCTGGGCGGCCGGGCCGACCGGGTGACCGAGCGGCTCGTCGTGCGTCTTGTGACCCAGCCGCGCGGACGTAGCCTGGAGGCGGGTCTCGACGCGCTGTCGAAGCTCGCCGCGGCGCGCCGGGACCGGATGGTCGCGGTCGTCACCTCCGCGGTGCCGCTCAGCGACCGGCAGAAGGAGCGCCTCGGCGCCGCCCTCGCCTCGCTGTACGGACACCAGGTGCACCTCAACCTCGACGTGGACCCGGAGGTCCTCGGCGGGGTCGTGGTACGCATCGGCGACGAGGTCGTCAACGGGACCATCGCGGACCGCCTCGCAGAGGCGAGCCGACGGATGGCCGGCTGACTTAAGCCACCAACTCAACAAGCATGTAAGCGGCCCGAGTTGGGCCGTAGTCACTTACTTCGGGCCCAACAAGGAGAGCAGGGAACCCAGATGGCGGAGCTCACGATCCGGCCGGAGGAGATCCGGGACGCGCTGGAGAACTTTGTCCAGGCGTACAAGCCGGACGCGGCCTCGCGCGAGGAGGTCGGTACGGTCAGCGTTGCCGGCGACGGCATCGCGAGGGTCGAGGGTCTTCCCTCGGCCATGGCGAACGAACTGCTGAAGTTCGAGGACGGCACCCTCGGCCTCGCCCTCAACCTCGAGGAGCGCGAGATCGGTGCCGTTGTCCTCGGCGAGTTCAGCGGCATCGAGGAGGGCCAGCAGGTGCACCGCACCGGCGAGGTTCTCTCGGTGGCTGTCGGCGAGGGCTACCTCGGCCGTGTCGTCGACCCGCTGGGCAACCCGATCGACGGCCTCGGCGAGATCGAGACCGAGGGCCGCCGCGCCCTCGAGCTTCAGGCCCCCACGGTCATGCAGCGCAAGTCGGTGCACGAGCCGATGGAGACCGGCTACAAGGCCGTCGACGCCATGACCCCGATCGGCCGCGGCCAGCGTCAGCTGGTCATCGGCGACCGGCAGACCGGCAAGACCGCGCTGTGCGTCGACACGATCATCAACCAGCGCGACAACTGGCGCTCCGGCGACCCGAAGAAGCAGGTCCGCTGCATCTACGTCGCCGTCGGCCAGAAGGGCTCCACCATCGCGTCCGTGCGCGGCGCGCTGGAGGAGGCCGGTGCGCTGGAGTACACGACGATCGTCGCCGCCCCGGCGTCCGACCCGGCGGGCTTCAAGTACCTCGCCCCCTACACCGGCTCGGCCATCGGCCAGCACTGGATGTACGAGGGCAAGCACGTCCTGATCGTCTTCGACGACCTGTCCAAGCAGGCCGACGCGTACCGCGCCGTGTCGCTGCTGCTGCGCCGCCCGCCGGGCCGTGAGGCCTACCCGGGTGACGTCTTCTACCTGCACTCCCGGCTGCTGGAGCGCTGCGCCAAGCTCTCCGACGAGATGGGCTCCGGCTCGATGACCGGTCTGCCGATCGTCGAGACCAAGGCGAACGACGTGTCGGCGTTCATTCCGACCAACGTCATCTCCATCACCGACGGTCAGTGCTTCCTCGAGTCCGACCTGTTCAACGCCAACCAGCGGCCGGCCCTCAACGTCGGTATCTCGGTCTCCCGAGTCGGTGGTTCCGCGCAGCACAGGGCGATGCGCCAGGTCTCCGGCCGACTCCGCGTGGACCTCGCCCAGTACCGCGAGCTGGAGGCGTTCGCCGCCTTCGGTTCCGACCTGGACGCGGCCTCGAAGGCGTCGCTGGAGCGCGGTGCGCGCATGGTCGAGCTGCTGAAGCAGGGCCAGTACGCCCCGTACTCCACCGAGGACGAGATCGTCTCCATCTGGGCCGGCACCAACGGCAAGATGGACGACGTGCCGGTCGAGGACGTCCGCCGCTTCGAGCGTGAGCTGCTGGACTACCTCCACCGTGAGCACAAGGGGCTGCTGACCAGCATCGTCGAGGGCGGCAAGATGTCCGACGACACGATCGCGGCGCTGGGCGAGGCCGTCGACAGCTTCAAGAAGCAGTTCGAGACCTCGGACGGCAAGCTGCTGGGCGAGGGCTGAGTATGGGTGCCCAGGTCAAGGTCTACAAGAGGCGGATCAAGTCCGTCTCCGCGACCAAGAAGATCACCAAGGCGATGGAGATGATCGCCGCCTCGCGCGTCGTCAAGGCGCAGCGCCAGGTGGCCGCGTCGACTCCGTACGCCACCGAGCTGACCCGTGCGGTCGGCGCGGTGGCCAAGGGCTCCACCACCCAGCACGCGCTGACCACGGAGGCCAAGAACCCGACCCGCGCCGCGGTGCTGCTCATCACGAGCGACCGCGGGCTCGCGGGCGGCTACTCCTCCAACGTCATCAAGGCGGCCGAGCAGCTCACCGAGCGGCTCACCGGCGAGGGCAAGGAGGTCGACACCTACATCGTCGGCCGCAAGGGCGTCGCCTACTACACCTTCCGTGAGCGCAAGGTCACGGAGTCGTGGACGGGCTTCACCGACAACCCGACCTACGCCGACGCCAAGAAGATCGCCGGACCGCTGATCGAGGCCGTGCTCCAGGAGACGGCCGACGGCGGCGTGGACGAGCTGCACATCGTGTTCACCGAGTTCGTCTCGATGCTGACGCAGACCCCGGTCCAGGACCGGCTGCTGCCGCTCAGCCTCGAGGAGAAGGCGGAGGAGCAGGAGAAGAAGGGCGAGATCCTCCCGCTCTTCGAGTTCGAGCCGTCCGCCGAGGACGTCCTGGACGCCCTGCTGCCGCGGTACGTCGAGGCTCGTATCTACAACGCCCTGCTCCAGGCCGCCGCCTCCAAGCACGCGGCCACCCGGCGGGCGATGAAGTCGGCGACCGACAATGCCGATGAGCTCATCAAGTCGCTCACGCGGCTTGCCAACGCGGCCCGCCAGGCCGACATCACCCAGGAAATCAGCGAGATCGTCGGTGGCGCGAGCGCTCTGGCCGACGCCTCTGCGGGGAGTGACTGACAACTATGACCACCACTGTTGAGACGGCCACGGCGACGGGCCGCGTCGCGCGGGTCATCGGCCCGGTCGTCGACGTGGAGTTCCCCGTCGACGCGATGCCGGAGATCTACAACGCCCTCACCGTCGAGGTCGCCGACCCGTCCGAGGACGGGGCGAAGAAGACCCTGACCCTCGAGGTCGCGCAGCACCTGGGCGAGGGCCTGGTGCGCTCCATCTCCATGCAGCCCACCGACGGCCTGGTCCGCCAGGCCCCGGTGACCGACACCGGCGCCGGTATCACCGTGCCCGTCGGCGACGTCACCAAGGGCCGGGTGTTCAACACCCTCGGCGAGATCCTGAACGAGCCCGAGGCCGAGTCCGAGGTCACCGAGCGCTGGTCCATCCACCGCAAGGCCCCGGCGTTCGACCAGCTCGAGTCCAAGACCGAGATGTTCGAGACCGGCCTGAAGGTCGTCGACCTGCTGACCCCGTACGTCAAGGGCGGCAAGATCGGTCTGTTCGGCGGCGCGGGCGTCGGCAAGACCGTCCTCATCCAGGAAATGATCATGCGTGTGGCCAAGCTGCACGAGGGCGTTTCCGTGTTCGCCGGTGTCGGCGAGCGCACCCGTGAGGGCAACGACCTGATCGAGGAGATGGCCGAGTCCGGCGTGCTCCCGCAGACCGCGCTGGTCTTCGGCCAGATGGACGAGCCCCCGGGCACCCGTCTGCGCGTCGCCCTGGCCGGTCTGACCATGGCGGAGTACTTCCGCGATGTGCAGAAGCAGGACGTGCTGTTCTTCATCGACAACATCTTCCGCTTCACCCAGGCCGGTTCCGAGGTCTCGACCCTGCTCGGCCGCATGCCCTCCGCGGTGGGCTACCAGCCGAACCTGGCCGACGAGATGGGCATCCTCCAGGAGCGCATCACCTCGACCCGCGGTCACTCGATCACCTCGATGCAGGCGATCTACGTCCCCGCGGACGACCTCACCGACCCGGCCCCGGCGACCACCTTCGCGCACCTCGACGCGACCACGGTGCTCTCCCGGCCGATCTCGGAGAAGGGCATCTACCCGGCGGTGGACCCGCTGGACTCGACGTCCCGGATCCTGGACCCGCGCTACATCTCGCAGGACCACTACGACTGCGCCTCGCGCGTGAAGTCGATCCTCCAGAAGTACAAGGACCTCCAGGACATCATCAACATCCTGGGCATCGACGAGCTCGGCGAGGAGGACAAGCTCACCGTCTTCCGCGCCCGCCGCATCGAGCGCTTCCTGTCGCAGAACACCCACGCGGCGAAGCAGTTCACCGGCCTCGACGGGTCGGACGTGCCGCTGGACGAGTCGATCGCCGCGTTCAACGCGATCGCCGACGGTGAGTACGACCACTTCCCGGAGCAGGCGTTCTTCATGTGCGGTGGCCTGGACGACCTGAAGGCCAAGGCCAAGGAGCTGGGCGTCTCCTGAGCTCCGTAGCTCCGGAGAGGGGTGGGCCCGGTCCCGCCCCTCTCCGCACGCCCGTTATTCTTTGACGAAAGCCCTGTCGTTCCCGGCAGGTTTCAGACCCGAGGAGCCACGTTGGCTGCTGAGCTGCACGTCGAGATGGTCGCGGCGGACCGTAGTGTCTGGTCCGGCACGGCCACCTTGGTCATCGCGCGCACCACATCGGGTGACATCGGCGTCATGCCCGGCCACCAGCCGCTGCTCGGTGTGCTGGAGTCCGGCCCGGTGACCATCCGTACGAGCGACGGCGGGACGGTCGTCGCCGCGGTGCACGGCGGGTTCATCTCGTTCTCGGATGACAAGCTCTCGCTGCTGGCCGAGGTCGCGGAGCTGTCCGACGAGATCGATGTCAAGCGCGCGGAGCGGGCGCTGGAGCGTGCCAAGTCGGAGGCGGACGCCGCCGCCGAGCGGCGCGCCGACGTCCGGCTGCGTGCGGTGGCGGGAGTGCACTGAGCCTGTCACGTTACGGTCGTCAAGCCTCAGCCGCGGACCTCGCTGGAGTTCCTCTTCAGCGGTCCGCGGCTGAGGCGATGCAGCTGCGGTTTTTCCGGATGAGGCGAGGAGGTCGGTGAAGATGGTCCTCGCTCTGCTCGTGAGCGGCGTGGTCGTCGCCCTGGTGGTGGCGGGACTCTTCGTCTTCGGACTGCGGCGGCGACTGATCCAGCGGTCCGGCGGCACCTTCGACTGTTCGATGCGCTGGGGCGCGCCCGGACCCGAGGCCGAGCCCAGCGGCAAGGGGTGGGTGTACGGGATCGCCCGCTACGACGGTGACCGGATCGAGTGGTTCCGGGTCTTCTCGTACGCGTTCCGCCCCCGGCGGACCCTGGAGCGCGCCTCGATCGAGGTACTGGAGCGGCGCACCCCCAAGGGCGAGGAAGAGCTGGCGCTGCTCTCCGACGCGGTGATCCTGGCCTGCCGCCACAGCGGTACGCGGCTGGAGCTGGCGATGAGCGACGACGCCCTCACCGGCTTCCTGGCCTGGCTGGAGGCCGCCCCGCCCGGCCAGCGTGTCAACGTCGCGTAGCGGCGCCTTTTTTATTTCCCGAGCTCTTATACGCCCAACTCCTGTGCCAGGACGGCCGCCTGGACCCGGCTGCGCAGCTCCAGCTTGCCGAGCAACCGGCTGACATGGGTCTTCACCGTCGCCTCCGCCATCGTCAGATGCGTCGCGATCTCTGCGTTCGACATCCCCTGGCCCAGACAGCCCAGCACCTCCCGCTCGCGCGGGGTGAGGACGGCGAGCACCGACGGATCGGCCGTCGTCGCGGACCCCGAACGGGCGAACTCCGTGATCAGCCGGCGGGTCACCGCGGGCGCGATCAGCCCCTCGCCGCGCGCGACCGTGCGCACCGCCTCGACCAGCCGTGCCGCGTCGCTGTCCTTGAGCAGGAACCCGGCCGCCCCGGCGCGCAGCGCCCCGAAGACGTACTCGTCCAGGTCGAAGGTGGTCAGCACCAGCACGTCGGCCAGCCCCTCGGCGACCACCTGCCGGGTCGCGGAGACCCCGTCGAGCCGGGGCATCTGCACGTCCATCAGCACCACGTCGGGCCGCAGCGCCCGGGCCCGCGCCACGGCCTGCTCGCCGTCGACGGCCTCGCCGACCACCTCGATGCCGGGCGCCGACCGCAGGATGAGCACGAGCCCGGAGCGCACCGCGGCCTGGTCCTCGGCGACGAGGACCCGGATGGGCGCGGGCGTCGTCTCCGGCGTGGGCTGTCGCTGATGCACCGCGGCTCCTGTGGGGGCTGTGTCGGTCATGGCTGTCAGGCCCCGTCACCCAGCGGCAGGGCCGCCCGGACCCGCCACACCGTGCCGGAGGGGCCGGGGACGGGGCCCGCGTCGAGGGTGCCGCCGAGCAGCGTGACGCGCTCCCGCATCCCGATCAGCCCGGTCCCGGACCCGGGCACCGGCGGGGTGGGGCGGTCGCCGCCGTAGGGGCTGGTCACGCTGACCTCCAGCGCGCCGTCCGTACCGCCCGCGGGGTGCGTCAGCGTCACGTCCACCCTGCCCGGCCCGGCGTGCTTGAGGGCGTTGGTCAGGGACTCCTGGACGATGCGGTACGCGGCGAGTTCGACCGGCGCGGGCAGCGGGGCGGAGCCCGCCGGGCGCTCGTCGTACAGGACGAAGTCCTGGCCGCCGGGCACGCTGTTGCTCCTGGCCTGCTCCAGCAGGGAGTCCAGGGCACCGAGGGTGGGCGCGGCGTACGGTTCGTGGTCATCGTCCCGCGCGTCGCGCAGCAGACCGATCAGCCGCCGCATCTCGGCGAGCCCGCGCACGCTGTTCTCCCGGATCACCCCGAGCGCCTCCTCCGTCGCGGCCGGGTCCTTGAGGGACTGGGCGGCGGTGGAGTGGATGGCGATCGCGGAGAGGTGGTTGGCCACCATGTCGTGCAGCTCGCGCGCCATCCGCGCCCGCTCGGCGGTCACCGCCTCCCGGCGGTCCAGTTCGGCCAGCAGCGCGACGCGTTCGGCCTCCAGCCGGGCGGCCGCGGCCTCCTCGCGGTGGTTGCGGACCAGCACGCCGGTCCAGGCCGGGCTGATGGTGAACACCGCGACGAGCATGCCGACCAGCAGCGCCCAGGGCTCGCGCACGATCCCCAGCGGCACCGCCGTCGCCACCGCCGTCACCAGCACGCACAGCCGGGGGAGGTGGCGGGCGGTGGCGGGGGTGCCGTACATGACGCACGCGTAGATCAGGTCCGTGTACATCAGGAGCGTCGCGGCGAGCCCGCCGCTGCACAGGTCCACGGCCACGGCGACGGTCCCGATGCCGAGCCCCGTGACCGGCGCCGTACGCCGCAGCAGCTCCGCTCCCGAGATGACGACCAGGGCGACCACACCCAGCCACTGGGGCGTACCGAAGAACGGCGGGTTGTTGTGCAGCCCCAGCGTCCACAACAGGGTCCCGCCGAACACCCCGACCAGGCCGATCAGCACGTCGTCGCGGTGGGGGCGCGGCAGGCGGGAGGGACGGGACGGCATGCCCCCATCACAGCACGCCGCGCGGGGCGCGGGCCTCCCCTCCGGGGGCGGTCCTTCCGGTGCGGGACGTACATCGAAGGATGCAGCCGGGTTTCGTCGCCCGCGACGAGGCGAACGCCCGGATCGCACGGAACGGTGAGGAAGGAGAAACCGAAAGGAGCGAACCGTGATCGTCGCGCTGATCATCGCCTGTGAGGTCGGCTTCTGGGTGCTGCTGGCCGTGGGGCTCGCGCTGCGGTACGTGGCGAAGATGCCGCGCGCGGGCGTGGTCGTGCTGCTGTGCGAACCGGTGCTGGAGCTGGTCCTTTTCGTGGCGACCGCGATCGACCTCAAGAACGGCGCCGAGCCGGACATGAAGCACGGGATCGCCGCGGCCTACATCGGCTTCTCGGTCGCCCTGGGCCATCAGACGATCAAGTGGGTCGACGCCCGGGTGGCCCACCGCTTCTTCGACGGGCCGCCGCCGGTGAAGCCGCCGAGGTACGGCATGGCGCGTGCGGTGCACGAATGGAAGACCGCCGCCCGCTGGATGCTGGCGGCGGTCATCGCGATGGCCCTGCTCCAGGGCGCCATCTGGTACGTCGGCGACGACGGCGACATCGGCTCGCTGCGCGAGTGGCAGACGAGGATGCTGTTCATGATCGGCATCAACGTCGTCATCGCGCTGAGCTACACGCTCTGGCCAAAGCGCGAACCCGCCGCTTCGGACGCTCAGTAGCCCCCACCCCGCCCCTCCCCGAACCGGGGGACACCCCCCGACCCCCGGCGCAGGGCCTGCCCCCGGACCCCGATCGGGCCCCGCTCTCCGGGTGGCCTGGCTGAGCTGCACCCCGGCCTCCCCACCCGGGGTCGCGCCCCCGGTTTCCGGGCCCGGTTTGGCAGGGGCTGCGCCTCGGGTCCCCGCTGGGGTGGCGTTTCCGGGTCCCCGCTGGGTTGTGCCCCGGGTCTCCGCCTCCGGCCGCGCCCTGAGTCGCCGTGGCGCTGCGCCGCCCGCGCCCGTGTGCGGCGGCCTCGTTCCGGGGGCCGGAGGGTGGCTGGGGTCCGGGGCCGGCCCCGGATTCGGGAAGGGGCGGGGTGGGGGAGGAGGCCGCGTCAGCGGTTCTCGCCCGGGACCCACAGCACGTCGCCGACCTCCTTGTTGGCCGAGCGGGCCAGGATGAAGAGCAGGTCGGACAGGCGGTTGAGGTAGGTCGCGGTGAGCGGGTTCATGGAGTCGCCGTGCTCGGCGAAGGCCGCCCACGTGGCGCGCTCGGCGCGCCGTACGACCGTGCACGCCTGGTGCAGCAGGGCCGCGCCCGGGGTGCCGCCGGGGAGGATGAAGCTGCGCAGCTTCTCCAGGTCCTCGAGGAAGCGGTCGCAGTCCGCCTCCAGCTTGTCGATGTAGCCCTGCTCGACCCGCAGCGGCGGATGCTCGGGGTTCTCGACCACCGGGGTCGACAGGTCGGCGCCCACGTCGAACAGGTCGTTCTGGACCCGGACCAGGACGTCGGTGATCTCGGGCGGCAGCGAGCCCAGCGCGATGGCCACGCCGATCGCCGCGTTCGCCTCGTTCGCGTCGGCGTACGCGGCGATCCGCAGGTCGGTCTTGTCGGTGCGGCTCATGTCGCCGAGGGAGGTGGTGCCCTTGTCCCCGGTACGCGTGTAGATGCGGGTGAGATTGACCATGAGTCCGAGCCTACGCGCAGCGGCTACGCCCCGGCCTGCCGGAAGAGCCGGGTGCCGAGGGCGACGGCGACGGCGGCGAGCCCGGTGGCGACCAGGCAGGCGAGCCCGATCTTGCCGTTCCCGTAGTCCCCGGCGAAGGCGGCCCGTACGCCGTCCACGAGGTAGCGGAACGGCACGAAGTGCGAGGTGATGTCGAGCCAGCGCGGGCCGAGCGACATCGGCAGCAGGATGCCGGAGAGCAGCATCGCGGGCATGGTGACGGAGTTGATGACGGGGGCGAATCCCTGCGGCGACTCCACGCGCATGGCCAGCGCGTACGAGAGCGAGGCCAGGGAGACGGTGAGCGCGGCGACGAAGCCGAAGCCGATCAGGATGCCCGGCAGCGGCGCCCGCAGCCCCATGGCGACGGCGACGAGCACGACCACCACGGACTGCACCAGCAGCTGGACGACGTCCTTGAGCACCCGGCCCATGAGCAGGGCCAGTCGGCTGACCGGGGTGACCCGCATCCGTTCGATGACGCCCATGCGCTTTTCGAAGACGATGCCGATCCCGGCGAACGAGGCGCTGAACATGCCGAGCTGGATGAGGATGCCGGGGACGATGGTCTGCCAGGAGTCGCCCTCGCCGCCCAGCGGTATGCCGGTGAGCAGCGGGCCGAAGAAGACCAGGAACAGCAGCGGCTGGACGAGGCCGAAGACCATGGCGGGCTTGGAGCGCAGGGTCTGGCGGAGGTGGCGGCGGAAGATCAGGGCAGTGTCGGCGATGACGTGGGGCATGGGGGCTCCTTCCGGGGTCAGACGGTGAGCGGGGCGGGGTCGCGCGGCGCGGTGCGGCGCCCGGTGACGGCGATGAAGGTGTCCTGGAGCGTGGCGTCCGGCGAGCCGCCGTACTCGGTCTTGAGCCGCTCCGCCGTGCCCTCGGCGGCGATCCGGCCCTGGTCGACGATGACGAGCCGGTCGGCGAGCGCGTCGGCCTCGTCGAGGTAGTGGGTGGTCAGGAAGACGGTCGTGTCGTGCTCGGCGCGCAGGGCGCGGATCAGCTCCCACAGGTCGGCGCGCCCGGCCGGGTCGAGACCGGTCGTCGGCTCGTCCAGGAACAGGATCTCGGGCCGGTGGACGAGGCCCAGCGCGATGTCCAGCCGCCGCCGCTGCCCGCCGGAGAGGGCGGCGCACGGGCGGTCCAGCAGCTCGGTCAGGTCCAGTTCGCGGGCCAGTTCGTCGGCGCGGGCCTGCGCCTCGGGCCGGGGGAGCCGGTAGAGCCGCCCCTGGGTGACCAGTTCCTCCCGTACGGAGACGGTGGGGTCGACGCCGCCGGACTGGGCGACGTACCCGATGCGGCGGCGCACCCCGGCCGGGTCGGCGGCGAGGTCGTGGCCCGCGACGGTTGCGGTGCCGCCGGTGGGCGGGAGGAGCGTGGTGAGCATGCGGAGCGTGGTGGTCTTGCCCGCTCCGTTGGGGCCCAGGAAGCCCAGGATCTCCCCGGCCTCGACGGTCAGGTCGATGCCGCGGACGGCCTCCACGGGGCCGCGCTTGGTCCGGAAGGTGCGGGCGAGCCCGCTCGTGGTGATGACTGGCATGCCCCCAAGAAAAGCAGGGTCACTCAAATTTTGCAATGACCCCAAAGATTAAGCTGGCCCAGCGAAGCTAGGATGAGGGCATGGTGGAAGGGCTCAGGGAGCGGAAGAAGCGGCAGACCAGGCAGCACATCTCGGATGTCGCGACCGGGCTGTTCATGGAGCGCGGCTTCGAGGCGGTCACGATCGCGGAGATCGCCGAGGCGGCCGAGGTCTCCGTGAACACGGTCTACAACTACTTCCCGACCAAGGAGGACCTCTTCGTCGACCGCGAGGAGGAGGTCGTCGACCGCCCCTCCCGGCTCGTACGGGAGCGCGCGGCCGGGCAGTCGGCGGCGCGGGCGATCGTCGAGCAGCTGCGCCGGGACATCCGGGAGCGGCACGCGTACGTCGGGCTGACCGAGGGCTATGACCGGTTCCGCCAGGTCATGACGGAGTCGCCCAGCCTGATGGCCAGGCTGTTCACCATCCAGGGCAAGGCGGTCAACCAGCTCGGTGTCACGCTGCGCGAGGAGACGGCCGCGGCTCCGGAGGACCCGACCCCCGAGTTCGTCGCCCACCAGCTGGTCGGCCTTCAGAACGCCGTCCAGCGCTGCATCATGCGCGGGCTCGCGGAGGGCGGTGGCGTGGACGAGGTGGCCGAGGACGCCCTCCGGAAAGTCGACGTCATGGAGTCGCTCCTCAGCGATACGGTCCTCAACTATGCGGCGAAGAACACACCGTGACGCGCCTTACTAGGGGCTGCCCCAAGGGGTGAACGGGCGTTAAGGTCCACGCACACCGAATGTCGACGAAAGGGTGTGTGTCGTGGCCAAGAAGCTCGCGGTCATCGGAGCCGGACTCATGGGGTCCGGTATCGCGCAGGTCTCCGCCCAGGCGGGCTGGGACGTCGTGCTGCGCGATGTGACCGATGAGGCGTTGCGCCGCGGCACCGACGGCATCCGCGCCTCGTTCGAGAAGTTCGTCTCCAAGGGCAAGCTGGACGCCGCGGAGGCCGAGCAGGCGCTGGCCCGCATCACCACCACGACCGACCTCGACGCCGCCGCCGACGCGGACGTCGTGGTCGAGGCCGTCTTCGAGCGGATCGACGTCAAGCGGGAGATCTTCCGCACCCTCGACGGACTGGTCAAGGACGACACCATCCTCGCGTCCAACACCTCCGCCATCCCGATCACCAAGATCGCCTCCGCCACGGAGCGCCCGGAGCGGGTCGTGGGCACCCACTTCTTCTCGCCCGTCCCGATGATGCAGCTGTGCGAACTGGTGCGCGGCTACAAGACGAGCGACGAAACGCTCGCCAGGGCACGGGAGTTCGCGGAGGGCGTGGGCAAGACCTGTATTGTCGTCAACCGTGATGTCGCGGGCTTCGTCACCACGCGCCTGATCTCGGCACTCGTGGTCGAGGCCGCCAAGCTCTACGAGTCCGGGGTCGCCACGGCCGAGGACATCGACATCGCCTGCAAGCTGGGCTTCGGCCACGCGATGGGACCCCTCGCGACGGCCGACCTCACCGGCGTGGACATCCTGCTGCACGCCACCGACAACATTTACACCGAGTCCCAGGACGAGAAGTTCGCGCCACCGGAGATCATGCGCCGGATGGTCGACGCGGGTGACATCGGCCGCAAGAGCGGTGGGGGCTTTTACCGCTACTGAGGGCCCTGGTGCGGCGCCAGGCCCGTAACTCACCCTCTCGGGTGAATTCGGTATCGGTTCGCTTACAGACGGCAACTTCCTCGGGTGAGAGGCAGTCAGTTCTGTAGAGAGAAATGGCGCATTGACGACACGACGACGCACCATCCAGGGGAGCGCATATGCACATCAGGGGCGACCACGCCGAGCTGGTCGTCGGGGGCCGCCTGGACGTCCGGAGCGCGGCGGACGCCCGTGCGGCCCTGCACACCGCCGTTGACTCCGGCGGAGGGGATCTCGTACTCGACCTGACCGAGCTGGACTCCTGGGACGCCACCGGGCTCGGCGTGATCATGGGGGCGCACCGGAGGGCGGGCCGGGCGGGTCGGCGGCTCGTCCTGCGCGGGGTGCCGCCCCAGATGCAGCGGCTGCTGGTGGCCACCCGACTGCACCGCATCCTGGCGATCGAGGGCGGGCTGGAAGCGGAGACGCTGCCGCGCGTCTGACTCCCCGGGGTGGCCCGGACCGTTCCGGGGGCCCGAATCCCCGGGGTGGCGCGGGCCGTTCCGGGGCCGGTGGATACTGTGACGAGGTCTTGTCCGGCGCTCGCCGGACATCATCCCTACGGCGGCAC
This sequence comes from Streptomyces botrytidirepellens, assembly GCF_003721215.1. NCBI lineage: Bacteria > Bacillati > Actinomycetota > Actinomycetes > Kitasatosporales > Streptomycetaceae > Streptomyces > Streptomyces botrytidirepellens. The sequence goes on along the minus strand of NZ_RIBZ01000153.1, from coordinate 192 downwards.
TCACGGCGCGCCACGCATCTGGGGGGCACAGGGCCATGGAGCAGCACAACCGCGCACCGCACGAGCACGGCCACGACGATCCGAGCCCGCGTTCCGCGGACGCCGCCGCCGCGCCGCAGCCGCCGCGGGACGCGGACGTGACGGACGTGCCCGCCCGGCCCGCCGTGCCCGCGGCCCGGTCCGGCTCGCCCG
>NZ_RIBZ01000144.1:0-4116 GCF_003721215.1 Streptomyces botrytidirepellens | reverse complement strand
TCTGGAACTGGGCCCGGACCCGGTCCTCGCCACCGCAACACAGCACACACTCAGCCACATCACCACGGGCACCGACCGGCCCAACCCCCTGGTGACGGCCACCCTCACCCGCAAACAACCCGAAACCCACGCCTTCGCCACCGCCCTCGCACGACTCCACACCGCCGGGACCGACGTCGACTGGGCGCCCTGGTACCCCGCCAGCCCAGCCCCGCGCACCGTCGAACTCCCCACCTACGCCTTCCAACACCAGCGGTTCTGGCTGGCCCCACCCACCACCCGTCCCGACAGCCACGACGCGCAGCGTGACCCGGCCGAGGCGCAACTGTGGGGCGCCATCGAAGCGCAGGATGTGGACGCCCTCACCAGCACACTGCACCTGGAGAAGAACAGCCCCGACCTCGATGCCCTGCTCCCCGCCCTCCCCCTTCTCTCGGCCTGGCGGCGACGGCACCGAGAGCACTCCACCATCGACTCATGGCGCTATCGGATCGCCTGGGACCGCCTGCCCGAGGCGGTCGCCACCCCTGCCCTCACCGGCACCTGGCTGCTCCTCGTGCCTTCCGGCCTGGCCGAGCACCCGGTCGTCCAAGCCGCCGCCCAGGCGCTCGATGCCCACGGTGCGGAGCGCGAGACGCTCACCGTCGACACCGCCGCTCCTCATAGCGAGGCCCTCGTCCAGCAGCTCGCAGGTGCCGTGGGCGTACGTACCGCACCGGTCGGTGTGCTGAGCCTCCTCGCCCTCGAGGAGAGCCACCACCCGGATCACCCGGCCGTTCCCACGGGGCTGGCCGCGACCATGGCCCTCGTCCAGGCGCTCGATGACCTCGGGTGGCCCGCAGCCCTGTGGTGCCTCACCCAGGGCGCCGTGGCGGTCGTCCCCGCTGATGCGCTCCCCCATCCGCACCAGGCACAGATCTGGGGGTTCGGCCGGGTGGCCGCGCTGGAACACCCCCAGCTCTGGGGCGGTTTGATCGATCTGCCCGACACCCTCGATGCCCGCACTCCCGGCCGTATCGCCGGGCTGCTCACGCCCGGGCAGCCCGAGGATCAGGTGGCGATCCGTTCGGTCGTCCTGGGCCGCCGTCTCGAGCACGCGCCCGCCACCGACGCCTTGGCGGTCCCCTGGCAGCCGACCGGGACGACGCTCATCACCGGCGGCACCGGGGGGCTCGGCGCCCACCTCGCACGCTGGCTCGCCCGCAACGGCGCACCCCACCTCCACCTCACCAGCCGCACCGGACCCAACGCCCCCGGCGCTACCGAACTCACTCAAGAACTCACCGACCTCGGCACCACCGTCACCATCACCGCCTGCGACGTCTCCGACCGCACCGCCCTCCACCACCTCATCCGGGCCATCCCCGCCGAACACCCCCTCACCACCGTCATCCACGCCGCGGGCATCGCGGAGAACACATCGCTCGGGGAAATCGACCTCCCCCACATCAACGAGGTCCTTCAGCCCAAAGCGCTCGCCGCCACCCATCTCCACGAGCTGACCAAGGACCACGACCTCAGCGCCTTTGTTCTCTTCTCCTCCGGCGCGGCCTCCTGGGGCGGCAGTCGACAGGCCGCCTACGCCGCCGCCAACACCTACCTCGACGCCCTCGCCGAACACCGCCGCCTCCAAGGACTCCCCGCCACCAGCATCGCCTGGGCGCCCTGGGGCGATGCGGGGATGGCGTCCGACGAGGCCGTCATCGACTACTACAACCGGCGCGGGATGAATCCGCTCGACCCGGATCTCGCCGTCGCCTCCCTTCAGCACGCCCTCGACCACGACGACATCACCGTCACCGTCGCGGATATCGACTGGCAGAAGTTCCCCGCAAGTTTTACGGCGCGACGGCCGAGTCCGCTCCTCACCCGGCTCATGCCGACCCCGCCGTCGGACGCCGACACTCCGGATTCGACGGCGGCCATCAGCTCGCTCCAGCAACAACTGGCCGGCAGCACGCCCGCCCAGCAGCATCAACTCCTCCTCCACCACCTGCAAACGCACGCGGCCGCAATCCTCGGCTATCCCAGTACGCATTCCATTCCCCCCGCCCAGCCATTCCAGGAGCTGGGGTTCGATTCCCTCACCGCCGTCGAATTCGGTAACCGGCTCACCGCCACCACCGGTATCGATCTGCCACCCACTCTCATCTTCGATCACCCCACGACCAACCAGCTGGCGGACTTCCTGCGCGGGCGACTTGTCGACACGGATGTGACCTCCGAGGGGCGGCTGCTGTCGGACCTCGACACATGGGATGCGGTGTCGGAGCCGTCCGCGGTGGACGAGGCAGCCCGTCGCCGCATCACCGGCCGACTGCGGCTGCTGCTGGCCAAGTGGAGCGACACGGAACACGAAACGGACCGTTCCACGGCTCATAGCGAGCTTGAGACAGCAACAGCGGAAGACATTTTCGACCTCATTTCCGATGAGTTCGGAAAGTCGTGAGCCCGATGCCCTCCACCCGCCGCGCCGCGCCAAGGAGCTTGCGCTAGATGTCCAACGAAGAGAAGCTTCTCGATCACCTCAAGTGGGTCACGGCCGAATTGCGCCAGACCCGCCAGCGTCTGCGCGAGATCGATTCCGCCGAGCCGGAGCCGGTCGCCATCGTGGGAATGGCGTGCCGCTATCCCGGCGGGGTGCGCTCGCCCGAGGATCTCTGGCAGCTGGTGGAGCGGGGCGGTGACGCCGTCTCCGCATTTCCGACGGACCGCGGCTGGGGACTCGACGAACTCTTCGATCCGGATCCCGAGCAATACGGGACGTCCTATGTGGACCAGGGCGGATTCTGTTACGACGCGACCGCATTCGACGCTGCCTTCTTCGACATCAGCCCGCGTGAGGCGCTGGCCATGGACCCCCAGCAGCGGCTGCTCCTGGAAACGGCGTGGGAGGCGTTCGAACGGGCGGGGTTCCGTCGCGACACCTTGAGTGGCAGCAATACCGGTGTGTTCGCCGGGATCGGCTCGCACGACTATCTGTCGGTCATCGGCAACATCACCAGCGAGGTGGAGGGCTACGTCGGGGCCGGAAACCTCGGCAGTGTGCTGTCGGGCCGGGTGGCGTACTCGCTGGGTCTGGAGGGGCCCGCGGTCACGGTGGACACGGCGTGTTCGTCGTCGCTGGTGGCCATTCACCTGGCCTGTCAGGCGCTGCGCCAGGGCGAATGCGATCTGGCGTTGGCGGGTGGCGTTGCGGTGATGGCCACCCCGGGGGCGTTCATCGAGTTCTCCCGGCAGCGCGGTATGGCCCCCGACGGTCGGTGCAAGCCCTTCGCCGCCGCGGCCGACGGCACCGGATGGGGCGAGGGTGCCGGGCTCGTCGTCCTGGAGCGCCTCGGTGAGGCGCGGCGCCGTCACCACCGGGTGCTGGCGGTCATTCGTGGTTCGGCGGTCAACCAGGACGGTGCGAGCAACGGGCTGACCGCGCCGAACGGTCCCTCGCAGCAGCGGGTGATCCGGCAGGCGCTCGCCAACGCCCACCTGTCCACCGCCGAGGTGGACGCGGTGGNGGCAGGCGCTCGCCAACGCCCACCTGTCCACCGCCGAGGTGGACGCGGTGGAGGGCCATGGCACGGGGACGACGCTCGGCGACCCGATCGAGGCGCAGGCGCTGCTGGCCACGTACGGGCAGGGGAGGGCGGAGGACCGGCCGTTGTGGCTGGGCTCCATCAAGTCGAACCTGGGCCACACCCAGGCCGCCGCGGGTGCGGCCAGTGTCATCAAGATGGTGATGGCGATGCGGCACGAGCTGCTGCCCGCCTCGCTGCACATCGACGAGCCGACCCCGCACGCCGACTGGACCTCGGGGGGCGTACGGCTGCTGACCGAGCCCGTCCGCTGGCCCCGAGGCGAACGGCCGCGCAGGGCCGGGGTGTCCGCGTTCGGCATCTCGGGGACGAACGCCCATCTGATCCTGGAGCAGGCCCCCGAGGAGGCGGAACACATCGCGGCGCAGCCGGACCCCGGCGGCATCGGTGTGGTGCCGTGGGCGGTGTCGGCGCGGAGCGTTCAGGCGTTACGGGGTCAGGCGCGGGCGTTGGCCGAAAGGGTGGCCTCCGACCCGGACGTATCGCCCGCCGAGGTGGGCTGGTCGCTGATCCGTACCCGGTCGGT
>NZ_RIBZ01000142.1:0-3692 GCF_003721215.1 Streptomyces botrytidirepellens | reverse complement strand
GGCGCGCCGCCACCGCCCGACGACCGCACCTCCACGGCCGTGACGGCGAGGACCAGGACGGCCGCCGCGCCCGCCACCAGGGCCCACGGCCGGGTACGCCACGCGGCGCGGGCCGCGTTTGACTCCGTCCCGCCCGATGCCGCCCCGCCTGATGCCGCCCCGCCCGATGCCGCACCGTCTGATGCCACGTCGCCTGACGCCGCGTCGGCCGACACGGCCCGTAAGCGCGCCCGCGCCGCGAACCGCTCGCGCGCGGTGCCGCCCGCCGCGTCGTCCCGGTCCGCTGCCCGAGCTGCCCGAGCGGTCCGGTGCGCGTCGGCGAGCATCCAGCGGCGGTGGAGGGCGATCAGCTCCTCCGGGGTCGCGCCGCACAGGCGGGCGAAGCGCTCCACCGGGGCGTAGTCCGTGGGGACCGCGTCGCCGTTGCAGTAGCGGTGCAGCGTGGACGTGCTGACGTGCAGGCGTGTGGCCAAGGCCCCGTAGCTGCGGCCCGAACGCTCCTTCAGTGCGCGCAGGCTCTCCGCGAACTCCTCGACCTCATCGGCTCTGCCCACCGGCCCCATCCCCCTCCTCGTACCGCTGGAACGTCCCGCGGGCGCGTTCCAGGGTGTCGTCATCCCCCCAAGTCAGCGTACGTGCAGGCATTCCCGCATACCGGATGCCACGCCTGCCGTAGCGGCCGCGGCGCGGCGCCGCACAGTCTTGAGCTGCCGCCGCGAACTCCGTGGCCATGGCACTCAGACGAATGGCACTCATCCGAAGTGGGGAACCCTTCCATGCGCATGTCTTCGCGACGCCTCCGCGCCGCCGCCCTCGGCGCCCTCACCGCGGCCGCCCTGGTGGCGGGATCCGCGACCGCCACCGCGGCCCCGGGCACGCCCGGCCACCTCGTACCGAAGGAGCTGCCGCCGCACCCGTCGTCGGACTGGTACGCGAGCGACGTCACCCCGGGGCTGCCCGGACACGTCCCCTTCTGCGTCGAGGACACGCTGCCCTCGGCCGGGGCCACCCATCGGACCTTCTGGACCGAGTACGACACGTCCGCGAGCCAGATCGTGGTCAAGGCCGCCACCGTGGACGCCGCGCGCAAGCTCGCCGCGGCGGCCGAGAAGAAGGTGCGGAACTGCGCCGCCGACTGGGAGGGCGACTTCCCCGAGGGCACGGCGTCCTGGCGGGACTACGGCACGCTCCCGGCCGAGGACGGCGCCCATGTGTACGGCGTCCACACCTCGTACCCGGACTCGGAGCCGGGCATCCACCTGTACGGGGTCGGGCGTGACGGGCGGACCGTCACCGTCGTCGCGTGGGGCGAGATGGGGACCTACGAGCACGCCCCGGTCGACGCGTTCCGGCGGACGACCACCACGGCGGTCGTGAAGCTGTACCACCCGTAAGGGCGGTGCGGGCGGCGACGCGCACACAGGGGGGTGCGCGTCGCCGTCGTCGGGGGTGGGCACACGCCCTAGGGTCGGTGCACCCGCCCGACCGGATCATGCCCGGAGGATCCCGTGCCGAACGGTTCGCTCTCGCTCGCCGCCAGTCTCTACCTGCTCGCCTTCGACCCGGACAGCGGCAAGCCCGTCACCCATCTCGGCTATCTCGTCCAGGCCGGGGCGCTCACCGAACTCGCGCAGCGCGAGCTGCTCGTCGACGCGGAGGGCTGTCCGAAGCCGCTGCCGGACGCGCGGACCGGGGACCCGGCGCTGGACGGGCTGATGGAGCTGATCGAGGAGTCCCGGCCGCGCACCTGGGGGACCTGGGTGGGGCATCACCCGCATCTGACGGAGAAGGCGGTACGGAACCAGCTGCGGGCGGCCGGGTATGTGCGCGCGACCTCACGGCGGGTGCTCGGCCTGTTCCCGGTCAAGGAGTACGGGCTGGAACGGTCGCAGCTGGTCGCGGAGATGCGGGACGAGGCGGTGCGCGTCCTGTACGGGGCACAGCCCGCGGCCGAGGTGTCCGAGCGGGACGCCGCGCTGATCGCGCTCGCCGCGGCGGGCGGGGTGACGACCGTCGTCACCCACAAGGACCTCAAGGCGCACCGGAAGCGGATCGCGGAGCTGGAGGCGCGCAGCGGCGCGCCGGGGGCCGCGCTGGAGGGCGTGGTCGACCATGTGCGGGCGGGGCTCGCCGCCGCGGTCGCCACGGCGCTGTCGGCGGCGACCACCGCCGCGGCCACGACCACCCACTGACCCGGTTGCCGGGCGAACGGATTTCTCTCGGTTTCTCTCGGTTTCTGTCAGGAGCAGTCTCTGAGCAGGGACGCCAGCCCGTCGTCCAGGTCCAGCTCCCCGCCCTCGGCCCCCTCCGGCACCACCGCGTACGAGCGGCCCAGGAACCGCCGCAGGTCCGCGGTGTCGAACTGCACCATCGCCATGCCCTCGGGCGCGTGGAACTCCAGCACGGTGCGCTGCGTTCCGCACGGCCACATCTGGACGTCACCGCTGCCCGCGGGTCCGCGCAGTCCGGCCGCGAGCAGTTCGCGCCCGAAGGTCCACTCCACGGCGGAACCGTCGAGGGACGCGGTGGGCGGGAAGGAGACGCGGACGGCGAACGGGTCGTCGCGCTCGTAGCGCAGGCACGCCGGGATGGCGCGTGCTTCCGGGGTCGACGCGATGAGGTGGGCCTGGACTGCTTGGTCGATGACAGTGGTCACAACGCCTGCTCCCTTGCGATTGCGATCGGTGCGGGTCCTCGCCGTCTCTACGTCCATAAGACGTACGGGCTCACTGGCCAGTGCACCCGCGCGGGGCGTGACGTGCGTCACGACCGGTTTTTCGGGGGGACATACGGCATTTAGGCTTGCCAAATCCATGCACGGTCTCGGGTGCCGTGCGGAGCTGTTACAAAACTTCCGCCGCACTCCGCTCTCCCGAGGCACCCACCCCAGGGGTTGTTCCACCATGACCGAACGTCCAGCGGCGCCGGACGCGGCCGCGTACACCCGGCTCTACGAATCCGAATATCCACGACTTGTCGGGTACGCCCGCACCCTCACCGGCAACCCCTGGACGGCGGGGGACCTCGTCGCCGAGGCACACTTCCNACCCTCACCGGCAACCCCTGGACGGCGGGGGACCTCGTCGCCGAGGCACACTTCCGCGTCTGGCGGCGGCTGCGCGCGGGGGAGTCCATCGACATCGACGCCATACCGGGCGAACTGACGGGCGCCATCCGCGGGCTCGCCGTGGCCTCGGTGAACTGGGGCCCGCCGCAGCAGTCCTCGCTGCTCGAACCGCTGATACGGGTCCTCGGCGAGCTGCCGCAGCGCTGGGTCACGGCGCTCTGGCTCGCCGAGGCGGAGGACCTGTCGCCGGAGGAGGCGGCCCGTCGTGCGCGGACGACCGCCGAGGCCGCGGCCGCGCTCGTGGAGCGGGCCCGGGAGAGCCTGCGCCACGAGTTCCTGCGCGCGCAGCCGGGCACCCCGGCGAGCGCGGTGTGCGGTGGCCACTGGGACGCGCTGCCCGGCCATGTGCAGGGCACGGACGACCCGCACCAGGCCGAGCGGATCGCCGTGCACATCGACGGCTGCCGGGACTGCCGGTCCCGGATGGAGCGGTTGGTGGCGGCCGATGGCCGACTGGCCGCGCTGACCGGCCCGGCGCTGCTGGCGCTGTACGACCGGGGCACCGCGCCGTATCTGCGGCCGCTGGTCGCCGCGGGCGGCTGGGCCGCGACGGGCGCCGCGGCCG
>NZ_RIBZ01000136.1:0-2684 GCF_003721215.1 Streptomyces botrytidirepellens | reverse complement strand
CGGCGCGCGAGGCCGAGGCCCGGCCGCCGCGCACGCTGACCGGCCTGGTCGCCGAGGGCCGCCGGGTGCCGCGCGCCGGATACGCCGTGCTGGGCCCCGACGGGTCGGAGATCGGCCGGGTCACCTCGGGCGCCCCGTCCCCGACGCTGGGGAAGCCGATCGCCATGGCGTACGTCGACGCGGAGCACGCCGCGCCCGGCAGCCCGGGAGTGTCGGTGGACATCCGCGGTACCCGGGAGCCGTACGAGGTGGTCGCGCTCCCCTTCTACCGCCGCGAACGCTGAAACCTCCCTTTCCGGCGTCGCGCACGGCCCGACCTCCCCTTCTGTGACCGCGAGCGCCGAAACCTCCCGTGACCCGTCTGTCTCACCACTGAAGACCCGTTTCCCAAGCACTCCCCTCTATCCAGGAGAATCGGACCATGAGCAACCCCCAGCAGCTGCGCTACAGCAAGGAGCACGAGTGGCTGTCGGCCGCCGACCAGGACGGCGTGTCGACGATCGGCATCACCGAATACGCGGCCAACGCGCTCGGCGATGTCGTGTACGTCCAGCTCCCGGATGTCGGCTCCACCGTCGCCGCCGGTGAAACCTGCGGTGAGCTGGAGTCCACGAAGTCGGTCAGCGACCTGTACGCGCCGGTCTCCGGTGAGGTCACCGAGATCAACGAGGACGTGGTGAACGACCCGGCGCTGGTGAATTCCGCCCCCTTCGAGGGCGGCTGGCTGTTCAAGGTGAAGGTGACGGACGAGCCGGGCGACCTGCTCTCCGCCGAGGAATACGCCTCCTTCTCCAACAACTGACCCTCCTTACTCGATCGGGACCCTGATGTCGCTTCTGAACAGCTCCCTTCACGAGCTCGACCCGGACGTCGCCGCTGCTGTCGACGCCGAACTCCACCGCCAGCAGTCCACCCTCGAAATGATCGCCTCGGAGAACTTCGCTCCGGCCGCCGTCATGGAGGCCCAGGGCTCGGTCCTGACCAACAAGTACGCCGAGGGCTACCCCGGCCGCCGCTACTACGGCGGCTGTGAGCACGTCGACGTGGTCGAGCAGATCGCCATCGACCGCATCAAGGAGCTCTTCGGCGCCGAGGCCGCCAACGTGCAGCCGCACTCCGGCGCCCAGGCGAACGCCGCCGCGATGTTCGCGCTGCTCCAGCCCGGCGACACCATCCTCGGGCTGAACCTGGCGCACGGCGGCCACCTCACCCACGGCATGAAGATCAACTTCTCGGGCAAGCTCTACAACGTGGTGCCCTACCACGTGGACGCCGAGACCGGTCTGGTCGACATGGACGAGGTCGAGCGCCTGGCCAAGGAGCACCGCCCCAAGCTGGTCATCGCGGGCTGGTCGGCGTACCCGCGCCAGCTGGACTTCGCCGCCTTCCGCCGCATCGCGGACGAGGTCGGCGCGTACCTGATGGTCGACATGGCCCACTTCGCGGGCCTGGTGGCGGCGGGGCTGCACCCCTCCCCCGTACCGCACGCCCACGTCGTGACCACCACCACCCACAAGACCCTGGGCGGTCCGCGCGGCGGCGTCATCCTGTCCACCGCCGAGCTGGCCAAGAAGATCAACTCCGCGGTCTTCCCCGGTCAGCAGGGCGGCCCGCTGGAGCACGTCATCGCGGCCAAGGCGGTGTCCTTCAAGGTCGCGGCCGGCTCCGCCTTCAAGGAGCGCCAGGAGCGCACGGTCGAGGGCGCCAAGATCCTCGCCGAGCGGCTCACCCAGGCCGATGTGACCGAGGTCGGCGTCTCCGTCCTCTCCGGCGGCACGGACGTGCACCTCGTCCTGGTCGACCTGCGCAACTCCGAGCTGGACGGCAAGCAGGCCGAGGACCGCCTCCACGAGGTCGGCATCACGGTCAACCGCAACGCCATCCCGAACGACCCGCGGCCCCCGATGGTCACCTCGGGTCTGCGGATCGGCACCCCGGCGCTCGCCACCCGCGGCTTCACCGCCGAGGACTTCCGCGAGGTCTCGGACATCATCGCCGAGGCGCTCAAGCCCTCGTACGACGCCGAGGCGCTGAAGGCTCGGGTCACCGCCCTCGCCGACAAGCACCCGCTGTACCCGCACCTGTCGAAGTAACCCGGGTCCGGCCTCCTGGGGCCCGGACCCCGGGGGGCGCGCCCACCGGCGCGCCCCCCGCACCGCACCACCCGCACGCGCCCCGCGTGCAGACGAAGGAGTCCCGGTGGCCATCTCCGTATTCGATCTCTTCTCGATCGGCATCGGCCCGTCCAGCTCGCACACCGTCGGCCCGATGCGGGCGGCACGGATGTTCGTCCTGCGGCTGAAGAACGAAGGGCTGCTGACCCCCACCGCCGCGGTGCGGGCGGAGCTGTTCGGCTCCCTCGGCGCCACCGGCCACGGCCACGGCACCCCCAAGGCCGTGCTGCTCGGCCTGGAGGGCCACTCCCCGCGCACCGTCGACGTCGAGGCCGCCGACGGCGAGGTCGAGCGCATCCGCACCACCAAGCGGCTGCGGCTGCTCGCCGCCGAGATCGAGGGCGGTCACGAGATCGACTTCGACGAGTCCGACGAGCTGATCCTGCACCGCCGCCGCTCCCTGCCGTACCACGCCAACGGCATGACCCTCTTCGCGTACGACGAGTCCGGCCATCCGCTGCTGGAGAAGACCTACTACTCGGTCGGCGGCGGCTTCGTGGTCGACGAGGA
>NZ_RIBZ01000138.1:0-13965 GCF_003721215.1 Streptomyces botrytidirepellens | reverse complement strand
GCCGGTCGCCGAGCTGCTGGCCGCCCGGGCCCGCGCCGCCACGCTACGCGGGCCCGCGGTGCACCGTGCTGCCGATCACCGGGAGGAGCCGCAGGTGCGGCGCGCGCGGCCCTGCAGACCTCGCCGTTGCGCCGCTCCCGGCCGTTGCGCTGTCACCTCCGGACGGGCTCGTCGTCAGGGCTGATCACGTCGGCCAGAGTGCGGATCCAGACTCGCTGTCCCTGCGGCGACACCGTCAGTGCCGGAGCCCCTCATGTCGCCGAGTCCGGCGACGTCGGCCTGGACCCGCTCGACTTCGCTCCACCGACTCCGCGCCCGGGAACGACAGGGGCAGTGGCGCTTGTCGCGGGCGTAGGCACAGCGGGCAGTGGCCCTCTCGGCAGCGCGCAGTACCCATGCCAGGGAGACCTGCGGGTCCTCGTGCCGCACTCAGCGGGGCCTTGAACGGCAGTCTGTTTCAGCAGGTCAGCGTTGGCAGCGAGGGGTCTTGTAAAACGCTTCCTCTCCACTGTGGGAACGCCCTGGTCGATGATGCATGCCCCAGGTCAGCAACGGTGCGCCTTCCTGCTCTCGATCGATCGAGGAGGTACATGGCCCGGACGCGACGCCGACGGCTCGACCACGATGCCGCCCACATCGACCATCACAAGAGCATCTGTTCTTCTGCTTCGTACCTGTCAGGGGCGGACTGATCGGCGGAACCATTGACCAGACTGCCGCTGGGACAGCAGGACCACGATGGTGACACCAACCCCGCACAGGATCAGCCCGGCAGGTTGCCCCTGCCCCACGGTGCCGAATCCGACGAAAATCATCAGCGAAGCGATGATGAGCGCCGTGCCCCGGGAGTTGGGCCTCCTCTTGGGGAAGCGCGAAGCGCTGACCAGGCCCATGAACGCCGGGAGAGAGGTTGCGCAGATTGAGCCAGCCGCTTCCGCTCTGCCCGCCGCGATGGCGAGCACCATGGCGAGCAGGCCGAGCCCGCCCATCACGAAGAACAGCACCTGAACGGCCCGGACCGGGCCCGGCATCGACGTCGGCTGAAGGTGGTGCCCGCCCGGAACCGTGGCGCCGTTCGGATACGGCTGCTGGGTCTCATACGAGGCAGGGTCGTACCCAGCGGACCCCCCTTGACCAGCGTTGTTCATTCCTGGCTGTTGTTGGCTGGACATGGTCAGGACCCTATCAGCGCCCCCATTCGTCCGGGAGCTCCACACTTCAGCGGTAGCCGTCATCAACCGTGTCACTCATCGGCCCGGACGCCACGACGCCCCGGTGCCCGAACCATCAGGAGGCCGAGGCGGTTTCGGACCTGCTGGAACTCAACGCTGAGCCCGCCTCTTCCCGGCGAGCAGCAGTCAGCGCCTGGTCGCCCAGCTCATGGCGCAGCCCGCGTCGGCACCCGGATGAGCGACAGCGTCTCCGCTGTGGTAACGCCCTGCTCGATCAAGCATGTCCCAGGTCAGCAACACCGTGTTCTCCTGCCCTCGGTCCGTCGTGGAGGATCGTGTCGAGTCCAGCGGATCCCGCATTCCGTGCACCGTTTCGAACAAGGCCCACTCAGCGATCGGCTCTCCCGCAGCCCTCCACCGGTGCTAAAGTCGCGTCAGATCCGATCCGGGTGGCTGGCAGCACCGGCCGTACCAGTCGTGGCCTTCACCAAGTCGATGTCCCAGACGCACGGCCTTGCCGTGTGTCCCGCTCATCGTGTCCACGGCCCCGGTCGGAACGCGCCCCCGCGGCGCAGACTGTCCCGGGCGCCCCGTCCCTTCTGGAGCCGGACGTGTCTGACCCCTCCGCTGCCGCCGATACACGCGAACTGGCGGTCCTGCGTGACTTCTACTGCGAGCACACCTCCACCAAGAGCCGCGTGCTGGCCCTGGTGGCCCACGCCGACGGCCCGCCCTCGCTCAAGGCAGTGCTGACCTGCCGCGACGTGGAGCACGCCCAACTGGCAGCCGAGATCCTGCGAAGCGTACTTGCCTGCGGCGCACCCCTCGCGCCCGAACTGAAGACCCAGGCCGACACCCTGGCGATGGAGATGCCCGACGCCGTGACCGCCTCGTTCAGAGAGGCAATCGAGGCCGCGCGCACCGGCGGCTGGCTGGTCGAGAAAGAACAGCTGTCGTACTGGCCCGACGAGGAAACCCAGGCCGCCGTCGACAGGTGGCGCACCCGCCTGGAGGACAACAACCTGTCCCGGCTGTCGGCGCCGGTGATCCGGCATGTGTACTTCACCGAGTACCAGGTGACCGACACCGTCGCCTTCTTCAACTCCGCCACGAGCATGGGATGGCAGCCGGCCGGGCCGTTCCCGCTCGACCTCAGCGACCCGCTGCACGCCATGGAGGCAACGATCCATCTGACGGCGCCGTCCCTCGACCTGCCGGGCGCGCAGGTCCTCAGCACAGGCAGCAGCGTCCGGGTCCTCGACCCTGAACAGGGCGATGAACTCGCCGACTGGAGCCCGGAAGGATTCTCGGCCGACTTCGGCCCCGGAGTCCGCTACGAGGAAGACCCCACCGGACCCGGGATGAGCGAGCAGGAGTGGGAACGGATCAACCCGCTCCCGGACTTCGCGACACTCTTCTCCGTCCAGCGTGGAAGCGACGAATGGCAGTTCACCCCCCGCACCGCGTACATCCTCCACACCGCCCTCGGCGTCCTGGGGGACGAGGGACACGAAGCCGCCCGCGCTTTCGCAGACGAGACTCTCACCGAGGAAGACGAGGACCACGCCACCGTCTTCACCGAACTGCCCGAAGCCACCTGGTCGCAGAACTTCGCCTGGCGTCGACAGTTCGCCCGGGCCGCCAATGACCTTGCGCAGGACATCGCCGTCGGCCAACGCCCCGTGCCACGCTGTGTTGCCGAGCGTGTCGCCCTGGACTGCGCACTCGACGAGGCCCGCGAGCAAGCGAAGGCCTTCGCCAGGATCACCCCGAGCTACGACCGGCTACCGCGGCATCGTGACGACGCCTGGGAGCGGGTGGAGGACGCACTCCTGGATTCGGGCGAGCCGAGCGACGACGGTCTGCCTCCCTTCTGGGGCACTGCGCCCGAGCAGTGGTTCGAGCCCTTCCCCGACACCGCACCGCGGGCCGTGGACCGCGGCTACCCGCCCCGCTGGGAAGCGACACCCACCTCAGAAGACTGACCCCTGGTGCCGAGGGGGATCGGTCCGTGCCGGTTCCCCTCGGCGTCCCACCTTGCTTGGCCTTCCCCGGCTGGCCGCGCCGTGCACACCGGTCGGAGAACGGCCGATGTGGCGTCGGCAGTAGCCGATGCCACGGAGGGGGGAGGACGGCCGTCGCCGGGGACGGACTGAGCGCTGGGACGGTCAGATGTGCCAGGAACGGATCCGGTCGGCGGCGCCGAATACGGTGTCTTTGCCCGCCAGGAGGTCCTTGCACAGTTCGACTGTCAGCGGCTGATTGTCATCGTGGTGTCAGTGGAAAGACCGGCATGAGCTGGTAAGGATTGCTGATGCTCTCTGCCGATCACGCGTGTCACTAGTGATGAAAGCCCGGGTCAACATTGCTCAGACCATCACGTCGGCCACGCCGTCGCGCTTGGCCTGCCGCGTCAGTTCGATGCTTCGCCGTCTACACCAGCCCATGGAAGCGGCTGGACTCCTCCTCCTGAGGGGACCGCGCGGCGCGGGGACGGACACTGGTCCCCTCACCAGCCGCATCGCCGAGTTGATCCACAGCGATGACAGTCCGTGTCGCCGGAGAGGTGGTGCGGGTCTAGTGGTGCGCGGAGGAGCCGACGGTCACCACTGGCGGCTGACTTCGTCATCTGCCAGACGTAGTGGGTATCCAGCTGCGACGATGGGCTTCAGAACGGTGTGTGGATGCCCGCCACGAGTCGCCGGCCACAGACGCACGCCCAGCACGAGAGGCACTTGAGCCTGATGTCTAAGAGTGACATCTCATTGGCCACGGCAGTCCACCGGCTCGTCCAATGGGTCGGCGACGGGCGTGCCCTGACCAGTACCGGCAAACTCCGAGTCTCCGACGGCCAGTACCTCGTGAGCCTCCTGGACACCGGCGACCATCCACAGGGTGGCGCTGGCCTGCGCCGGCTCTCCTCAACCGACAACCTGCCCACCCTGCGATACCTGTTGGAACTGACTATCGAGGCAGGACTGTTGCGCATCCAGCGCGGCCGATTGCTGCAGGTCAAGAAACACGCCCAGCAGGCGGCAACGGCGGAAGGCGTCCGACAGCTCCTCGTGGAGAACGTACACCGCACCGCCCCAGAGACGTTGGCCCCTGTCTTCGATCGCCCTGACCTGGGAAACGCTGCTCTCAAGGCCCTCTGGGGCGAGCTGTCGGAGGCCGAGGAGGCACCCCTCGCCATCTCCGAGCTGGCCGAGGTCCTGTGGAACGCGGTCGCAGCCGATCCTGACGTGATCGAACTGTGGCCGGTCGGAAAGCAGGACGAGGCGAAGGCCCACTTCGCCGAGCTGACTGCCTCGGTGCTGCTGGAGTACGCCCAACTGGGGGCTCTGGCCACGAATTCGGAGCTGACCATCGTGCAACTCACGGCCGGTGGAGCGCGCGAGGTTGAACGCCTCGGCGCTACCGGTGTGCCGGTGCCCCGCTGACCGCGGTGCCGACCTTCAGACGCAGCGGACTGCTGCGCACCTGCCGCAGGTGGGCCAGCAGCCGCAGCGCGAGACCAGAGCGCTCTGGACCCGCCGACGCGCGGACGGCGTCCATCGCGATCTGCACGGTGCGCGTGTACAGGCCCATCTGCGGCGGGTGAGGTTCCAGGACGTGGCAGAAGTCGAATCTTCTTCGTACACGCCGCACAGTCCGCGCTCTGCGCCTCCTTGTGAGCCTGCGACATCCTTTTCGGGCCCAACACCCGCACTGGACCTCGGGACCCTTCTGGACTGTGACCACGTCGCGCACTGCCTGGTCGTAACGGTCCTGGAAGGGCTGGAGGCGGGCGCGCAGCTCCAGGCCGAACCGCGTCTCCGCCTCTTGGATCTGCGCCCTCACACGCTGTACCTGCGGGTCGGCCAGGACGATCGAGATGGCTTTCTCAGCCCAGAACGCGTCCATCTCCCAGCGGTGCCACCGCACGGCCGCCTGCACCCGCTGCTCCTCACCATTGTCACCGGTCATCACGCTGCCGCTTCCTCCGCCTCGCGGTCCACCAGAAGCTGTGAACGAACCTCGCATGGCTACGGCCACATCGGCTGGACCTCGATATCAGACCCGAAGGCCTCGATGATGCGCGCTCGACGCGCCTGGCACGCACACGGGATGCGGAGAACTGCTAGAACCCACCCAGGAACGCCTTCCGGGGCTCGGCGGTGGACCAAGTGGTAGTAGAAGCCTCGGCCCTCGCGGCAGGAGCAGGCGCCATGCGGGTTAACAAGCTCATCCCGCGCAGCGTCGTACGACGCCAGAAACCGGCCCTGCTCGTACGGGGGCTCTCCCGCGTGGACACCTTTGAGGCACTCTTCGTGATCAGCACAGCCGCAGCCGCCGCATCGTTGACACATCACGTCGGCCAACAACGGGAGGTGCACGGTGGTCTCGCGCTCGACACGCTCGCCGCTCACCCCCCATCCCTCGCAGGCCGGACAGGCGGCGCGGCCAGCGACGTCGGGCCGCGGGAACTCAACGTGGAGGAAATCGCGCAGATCGGGCATCGTCACGTGTCCAGCGTAGGGATTGTCACCCCGTGAAGTGGTTCGTTCGCAGACACTCAGAGCGAGAAATAGCGCACGGTCGGAACACTGCCTCTTCACCTGCTGTCTGCGCCGCCGGGTTGCTCCTGGGCGAACTCCGGCCCGACCCGGCTGGCTCACTCGGGCGCGTTTGCGGTGGCTTCTCCGTGGTGAGCGGAGTGCTGACTCTTGGGTGGACCTCGACGCTCTGGTCGCCGATCGACGCGCTGCCGGTCAGGGCGCAGACCAGGGCCTCGGGTGCAGTGGCCTGGCCGAGGTAACGGTCGCGGACGCGGCGCAGCAGGGCGGCCTCGACACGCACCCAGCGGTCGCGCGGCCGCAAGGGCGTATCCAGGGGGTGGGCGACATTCGGTGGTCAGGCCCCCGCCGTCACAGCGGAGTCTTCGGCCCCGCGCCCGAAGATGGGACCGAACGGTGTCGTGAGACAGCCGGAGGCCGCGGAGCCCGGGCGTGGTTCGGCCGGAGACGGAGGACCTGGCCGGCCAGTGCCCAAGGCTCAGGTGTTCCGGACGATGGTCCGCGGCTCGGCTCGGGAGAGTCAGGATCGGCAGGCCCGTGAACAGGGCACCACATGTGCGGCGTGTGCGGTGGCCTACGTCAATGCCTGATCCGCACATCGCTCAGCAGCGCTCCATCCGGCCCCCGGACGAGGCGCTGCTGCTCGAGAAGCTGGTGCCGGGCAGGGGCAGGCGATGATGGGACCTGTCCGCCCCGCAGCGGCGAGGACCAACAACTGGACCGCTGACCGGGGCACGACGGCTGTGCCCAGGTGCCTGTTCTGCCGCCCCAGCCACCGTCCGAGGCGTCACCGGCCATCAGCACGGGCGATGTCGGGCAGGCTGCCNGGCGTCACCGGCCATCAGCACGGGCGATGTCGGGCAGGCTGCCATCCGTCGTCATCCACTCCACCGTCCGCGGGTCGACCGAGGTGGCCCACCCGTCGCAGTGCGGGTGCGTCCTGTACTCGAAGTAGGGGAAGCCGTCGTGCCGGGGCCGGACGCCGGAAGACTGCTGCTGCCGTCGCTCGTGACGTACCGCGCCGCGCACCCGTCCGGGATCGTCGCAGGACACCTCGGTGTCGGACGGCCTGGACTGTCGGTGCGCACCGGTGCCTCCGGCTCCTGCTTGCTGGCCACGCTGTCCATCATGGCCCGGCCCACTCAGCGGGGCGCCGCTCCCGTGCCGACGCTTTTCCTTACGTTTCTACCTTACGTTCTTCGCCTTGCTTCGAGGCGTGTTAATGGCTATATAGCGAAGTAACGAGCATGAGTGAAGGTTAGTTGTGTGGGTGTATTGCCTTACGTTCTATGCTAGATTTATCTTACGTTATCAAGGTGGAGGAAAGGTCATGTCTGCGCGGTCCACAGTGCGTCGCAAGGTCGCGGAAGTGTCGGTTGAGGAGGCGCGCGACACATGGTTCGAGCTCGTCAAGGAGGCCGGGGAAGGGGGGAGTCGAACACTGATCGTCAACAGGAAGGACGGTCAAACGGCACTGCTCGGGCCGATCGGTGAACTCGCGGCGCCATGCCCGGCCACGACCGTAACCGCAGCCCGGCCCGAGATCATGACGCTGATGGAGGCTGCGACGACCAGCGGCCCGCAGGTCCTGACTCGCTCTGGGAAGCCGGCCGCTGTCCTGATCGCCGCGGACCGCGACGGTCGGCCTCGGCCCGCCGGGGCGCGTCCTCCGACAACACGGATGGTCTCGCTCGGTGATGTCCTCGCCGAGCCCCCGTCGCCGTTCCTCTCCTTCGGACTCAAGCAACTGGACGAGATGGCGGCGGGCCTTCTGGCTCCCCGTCTGACGGTCATCGCCGGCGCTCCCGACGCAGGGGGTGGTCTCCTGGCCGCCACCCTGGCCCGGCGAGCTGCACTACAGGACGGGCAGAAGGTTCTATACGGGGTGTCCGGGCTCACGTCCAAGGACGTCGCCGAACGCATGGTCGCGGCCGAGGCGGGCGTCAACTATCCCCAACTGCGCTCCGGTTCACTTCCCCGCGAGCAGCAAGCCCGGGAGAGGGAGGCCCGTGAGCGGCTGTCGTCATCGCTGCTGTGGTTCGACGACGGCGCCGGAGACCCGCTGACCGTCGACATGATCGCCGAGACCGCCCGCTACGCCGACGGCCTGGCCCTGATCGTCGTGGACCGCTTCCAGCACCGGGCGCAGGCAGGCGTGCCACTGTCCGGACGCGCCCTGGCTGCGGCCGCCGAACGGCTGGCACAGCTGGCCGCAGACCTGACGGTGCCGGTGGTGACGGTCCTGGACACCGACGACACCCAGACCGCCGTTTCACTGCATCCCCATCTGACCCTCACACTCACCAGGAGCGGCACACAGGCCCACGTCGTAGTGAAGGAAGCCGATGCCGGGGAGGTGGCCACCGTGCCCCTGCTCGCCGATCTGCCCCGCCTCCGCTTCACCGACCAGCCCGAAGACGCGCACACAGCGGCCCCGGAGCAGGCGCGCGCCACTCCACCTGCAGGGGAGCGCGGCCGTTCCACCTCACGTGCATCTGGGCAACCGGTTCCCCCAGCGGCCGAAACAGAAACAGCCACCGTCCAGGCCACCGAAGCCGCTGCCGCCCCCCGGCCGCCGGTGCCCGCGTTGCCGGGGGAGAGCGGCGAGAGCCAGGTGCAGAGGCTGGCGCGCCGCGCCAGCGAGCAGGTCAAGGACGAGGACCACGAGGTGCTGGACCTGCTCACCGCCAAGATCGAGGACCACCTGCGGGAAGCGCAGGGCGACCTCGACACGGCAGCTGCCCGTATGGTGGGCAAGGCCATCGAGGACGTCATGGACCTCTTCCAACGCTCCCGTGTCTACGCGCGCCGCGAGCACTCCGCGAAGCCACCGTCGTATGACTTCCTGAAGAAGAAGACCAAGCGCGGCACCGACCAGGTATGGGAAGGGCGCCAGACCTGGGTAAACACGGGGCTGCTCGAAGACATCAAAGCAGGCAGCCCGGCCAGCGTTGATGCCACCGTGCTCGACGTGCCCGGTGCCTACCTGAACTCGCTCAACGTCTGGCTGCCGCAGGGGCAGCTGCGCCACAAGCAGCACAACCCCGATGACCTGAGGGACGGCTTCCCCGGTCCCCGTCACGCCAGCGGCATCTTCCTGGCCGAGCCGCCCGCATGGGAGCACCCGCACCTGCCCAACCCCCTCGGCGGGCGCCGCGAGCCGGGCCCGCTGCTGCTGGACACCGCCACCGTCAAGCTCCTGGTCGCCTGCCACGAAAAGCACGGCCTGTGCGGGCCCCCGCGCATCTTCGAGTCCTGGACCAGCAGCGGGTCCGAGACGTTCCTGCTGAAGCTGCGCCGCGTCCTGGACGCCGTACGCCTGGCAGCCATCGAGGAGGACGTGGTCTTCGTCCAGAAATACGTCAAGACGATGTACTCCAGGTTCGCGTCCACCATGGGCGAGTCCATCACCAACCTGAAGATCAAGCGGCCCGAGTGGATGCACTCCGTGCGGTCGCAGGCTTTCGCGAACCTGTGGCTGCGCGCCTACAAGCTGTATGACGAGGCAGGGCTGACGATCGTGAAGGCCCTGGGAACCGACGAGATCCACATCACCGGCGACACCGACTGGCGCACCGTCTACGAAGAGGGCCAGCGGCTGTCCCAGATGAAGACCAAGCCCGGCTACACCATCACCAGCCGCAACGTGCACCGCCACTTCCCCAAGGACTAACGCCATGGTCACCGAGCCGCGACCACTCCACACCCCCGAGCCCGCCTACGCCTGCACCGTGCAGATGGCGGCAGCCGGACACCCGCAGGCATCGACCGCCCGCGCATTTCCAGCGCCCGCACGCGAGGACCGGAGGTCCGCTGAATGACCACCACCTCCGAATGGGGCCTGTGGGGCAAGTACGGTGCCGACACATCCTCCCGGAACAAGCACGGGGGCAAGGCACTCCAAGAGGCCCTGGAAGAAGCCGTGCGCGAGCAGGTGATCAACGGCGGCCTCGTGCTGCCGGTCACCACCCCTCGCGGTCTTGCCGCCCGCCTGAACTACCTCCACAGCACCGCCGGACTGAAGGCGATGCGAGAGGCGGGCATCAGCCAGACCGACGGCACCATCCGCCGCTGGCACACCGGCCAGCAGCGCCCCCGCGCCGACACTATGGAAGCGATCGACGACGCCTACTGGCTGCTGCGTGACCGCAACGTCCGCCGCAACCTCAGCTGGCTGCGCCGCCGCGGCGAGCACGGCATCGTCCTGGAGATCTACCCCGTCGACCAGGACTCCGTCGATCCTAAGCGGCGCCGCGCGATCGCGGACATCGACGCCACCCGCTCCAAGCGGATCAGCCCCGCACTCTGGCAGGCTGCCATCGACGCCTTCGAAGCCGATAACGAGGCAGAGTTCGAGACCGTGTGGGAGCAGGTCATCGCCGACCTCGACTCCGACTGGCGCGCCTACATCTACGTCTCCCACGTCGGACTCATCGGCGCCTGACCGGTGAGGGGGGGCACCCGCGGGCATCCCCTCACCGGCGGCAGCCGAGGTCACCACCTGCGCGCAAATCCACCCGCTCGCCCAGGGTCTGCCCGGCTCCTGCCCAAGCTCCCCTTGAAAAGACCCGTGCCCATTGCGAGGCCACCGGAGGGGGTGGCTCCGCGATGCCGGACCATTATGCGAGACGGTTCAACCCATTCGGCACGCAGTACGGGGGCGTGCCGGGCGCCTCGGCGGACAGAACAGCAGCACGAGGAAGGAACCGCCGAGCTGACCCAGCCAGCACCAATCGAAGCGGGGTACGCCGTGTCCGAGCGCACTGAGCCAGCGACCGTCCTCGGGGTCGGCACCGCCGTGCGCAGCCCTGTACGTCCTCGCCGATGGCATGCGTCTGATCAATCCAGCCGTTGCCAAGCTGGGCGAGTGGGAGACGGTGGCCCAGTTGACGGCCAGATGCAGGGTCGAGATGCCTGTGGCGTGAATGTCGTGGGGCCGGGCCGGATCAGCTCGCGCGGATGCTAGCGGCCCGGCCGATGCCAGGGGGCGGCCAAGCACGGGAGCGCGCTGGTTACCGCCGCAGGGGTGGCGTGGTCGGCCAGCCACCAGCAGGAAGCGACGTGGACGCGATGCTTGACGAAGGCTGCCCCAGGCCCGCTCCTCCCGCCGTTTGATCAACTCGCGGTGCTCTTCCTCGGCCCAGGAACAGACGCCACCCGCGCGGCCAAGGGGAGCTGACCCCGGCCGAGCTGATGACCGGTGTCGCCAACGCCCTGCCGTACGGATTCGGCACTGACCTGAGCGAGCGGCAGCACCTGGGCGACGACATCCTGCGGGCCGACGGATAGCCCCGCCGCGGCTCCACACTGCATAAGCAGCACCGCCCGCTATGGCCTCCCGCACAGCGAAAGCGTCGGCCTGTCGTGCACGAGCCCTGAACCCGGCATTGCATCCGGCCGGAGACAGCTAGGTTGTCCCTATGGTCGTCCCTTCCTCCCGTAGATCCTCCTTCCGAACCGCCGAGTACTGGGCGGCCATCGAGGCCATTGCAGACGACCTGATCAACGAGACCATGCCCTCCAGGGACGCGCGCGGCACCCTCCAGAGGCTGTCGAACCGCGGGTTCGGCCCTGCGAGCCTCTTCGACCTGTGCACCCTGCTGGCCCTGGCCGCACCCCGACCACCGGCGGAGCCCACCGGCCCTGGTGACCGCGCTCCGGCGATGGAGCCACCCGCCGAGGAGTCGCCAGCCGCACTGGCAGCCGCCCCGGTCGCGGAGCTCAAGAGAGGCCCGGTGACCGTGGCCGCGCACCCGACTGCCCACCAGCTCCAGCACCTGCGAGAGCTGGAAGCAAGCGTGGCCGAAGCCCTGTTGATCAGCCCGGAACACCCCAGAGTGCGCGACGCTGTACGCCGCGCACTCATGGCCAGAGGCAGCACCGTTCATGACGCAACCGTGGTCTACGGGATCGTGTGTGA
Source organism: Streptomyces botrytidirepellens (assembly GCF_003721215.1). Classification (NCBI taxonomy): domain Bacteria; kingdom Bacillati; phylum Actinomycetota; class Actinomycetes; order Kitasatosporales; family Streptomycetaceae; genus Streptomyces; species Streptomyces botrytidirepellens. Next base: position 2,317 of record NZ_RIBZ01000138.1, on the reverse strand, counting down.
GCTGTTCACTCGGGACGCTCTCTGAAACTCGCGCACGAGAATCCAACAACCTCCCCGTCGGCCGCGGCTTACACTTCCCGACTGCCGCCAGCCGGCCATAGACAGACCTCTGGCAGGCTGTCGCCCCTGCCGCACGGGTGAGCGAGGTGCATGTTTCGTCCCGCGAGACGGGACGCGCAGTCAGATTTTCGGCATTCGGAGGTTCCCTTGGCGGGACACGGCCGGGCCAGGTCCGTCCGCTCGGCCTGACGGCCCCTAGCGTCCACCTCCTAAGGAGCTCGCCGTCACCGCCAGGAGAAGCAGATGGGCCGCAGGAAGCCGACTCGTACTCGCCGCCCCCGCCAGGATGGGGCCACCACGGGGGCACGCGAACGCACGCCCGGAGACCTGTTCCCGCCTGGGACCAGCATTCAGATGCTCGCCGACTCGACCGCGCGGGCCCACACCGCGGCCATGTCCGAGGGCATGGCCCACCGGCCCTCCCTCACAGCTCTGCGGGCTGGCCGCGTCGTCGCCGTGGCCCACACCCGCCCGCTCTACACGGGAGAAGACGCCGAGAAGGGCATAGCGGATCTGTCCCTGCTGGCCAGCGCCGCAGCTGCCGATTGCATCGTGCTCAGCTGGGAAACCTGCGATGTCAAGATCGCCTGCAACATACCCCTCGACGTACCCGCCGAGGCCCTGAACATCCTCATCGCGGGCGAAGACGGCGAGTACATGCACGTCGAGTTCCCCTACACCTCGCACCCCGTCGCCGCCCGCAACCGCACCGGCCTCCAAGGCTTCCGACCGCAGTGGCGCACCCCCATCCAGAGCACGAACAATCCGCTCCTCAGGCCCATTCAGCGGGCCGTGGAACAGTCCTTCACCCAACGAGCCGCCATCGCCCCCTCCGGGCTGGAAGCGACCATAGTGTGGATGGAGGCCCACGGTTACACCGTTAACCTGATCGACTCCCGACCTCCCGCCGAAACTGAGTGAAGTCGACCCCATCCCGCGCCAGAACCGATTCCAGGCGCTTCGGCGCCTCCAGCGCACTGGCACCTCGGGTGGTGCTGTCGCTGGATAGGGCGAACGAGCTGCGGCGTCGCGTGGAACATGGCGCCGCTTGGCTGTGTGACCACCGAGCGATGGGTTCTACGCGACGAGAGCGGGCTCCCCGAGGCGGGTGGCTGCCGTACGCCAGGCTCGGTCACCGCGCGGTGGCCCTTGCCGACCGTCCGGGCACGGTCACCGGTGAGCTCCAGGCGCGCTCCCACGTGGACGTGAAAGCCGGGGCGGCGCAACGCTGAGGTGGCCAGCGCGGCGATCAACTTCGCCAGACTGGCCCTGTCCTTTCCCACCGGAACAACGGCGCCGCTGCGTTCGGCCAGCCGGGACAGGCCGCTACCAAAGAGACCGGGGGGCCGACTCGGCGTCGCCCTGCGGTGGGGCAGGCCACCCTCGGCGTAGATGAGGACCGACCGGCCCTGCTCCAGAGCTTGTTGCGGCGGAATCGAGAGCGTCGGCTTCCCCGAACACGTTCGCTGGCGCCGCAGCCTTGGTCGGTGAAACTGTCTTCTCGTTGGGCCGGGCGGATCAGATCCGGCTCGGTGACGATCCGTAGTGCCTGGGAGTGGGCAGCGGGAACGCCGACTGCGGCTATGCAGCCTTGGGCTCGGCCGGGCCACCGTTACTGGCTCCGGGCGGCCCGGCCTCGATGATCTTCTTGCGGTAGGCGGGGTCGGTGCCCCACACGGTGCGCGACTTGTTCTGGTGGTAGCCGTTGGTGCATTCGCCGAGCCACATGCGGCCGATCCGTTCGATGCCGCGTGCCCAGGAGTCATGCCACAGGTAGGGGCCGGCAGCCGCGTCTTCCTCGTTGCCGTAGGTCGACTCCCAGCCGGTCCACAGCGCGGTCAGCTCGGCTACCACGGCGCCGTGCTCCCACCAGCAGGCATGAGGGAGCTGTTCGGTGGTCAGCTCGTATGTGTCGGCCATACGGATCACCCACGCGGTGAACTCGCCCCACAGCTCAGCGCGTTCCTCCTCGGTGACCTGGTGCCATGCGACGGGCGCGCCGCGGACGCGCTTGGTGTCGCTGCTGCCGTCCTCGCCGGACGCGCCCTGTTTCGACGCACCGCGCCCGGCCCCGCCGTCTTCCAGTCGGGCCAGGCGCGCGGCGAATCCGGTGAGTTCGCCGTTGATGGACTCCAGCGCGTCGAAGAGCGGGCCAAGCGGATCAGGCACGGGGCACCGCCTTCCGCGACTGGCGGCTTCGCGCGGCACGTACGGCCGCAGAAGGGGCCTTGGGGGCGCCCACCGGCCACGCGGAGCG
>NZ_RIBZ01000135.1:0-3133 GCF_003721215.1 Streptomyces botrytidirepellens | reverse complement strand
CGCGCTCGGCGGGGCCGGGACCGCGGGCGGCGCGGCGGCCTCCGGGTCGGCCAGGACGATACGGAGCGCCCCGAGGCGCACGCCGGGCACGGCGTCGGCCGCCCGGCGCAGCACGGCGTCCGCCGCGTGCTCGGTCAGCCAGGCCCCGTCCTCCGGCCCGCCCAGCGGGAGGAGACGGCCGAGCCGCAACTGCTGCCGCACGGCTTGTGCGAGTCGGTCCGTGACCATGGCGCCACTCCTTCGGCGAGAGAGCCCCTGAATGCGTGCATAACTGGAGCCTTCCGAACAAATCACCTTTAGTGTGGCAAGTAGAGCGACTGGATACGAAAGGGGCGAATGGTGATGTCCGAGACCGCGCCACGGAGCCGGCCCCAGACCCCCGTCGCGGAACCGTCCGCCGGTGCGCCGAAGACCTTCGGGAGCAGCATCGACCCGGGAGCGCGCGGCCGTACCACCATCGCCGACGGTGTGGTCGAAAAGATCGCCGGAATGGCCGCCCGCGATGTGGTCGGCGTCCACACCATGGGCAGCGGCATCGCCCGCACCTTCGGCGTCGTCCGCGACCGGGTGCCCGGCGGCGGCCGATCGGTCGCCCGCGGGGTGAAGGCCGAGGTGGGCGAGGTGCAGACGGCCCTCGACCTGGAGATCGTGGTGGACTACGGCGTCTCGATCGCCGACGTCGCCCGGGCCGTGCGGGAGAACGTGATCGCGGCGGTCGAGCGGATGACCGGCCTCGAGGTGGTCGAGGTCAACATCGCGGTCAGCGATGTGAAGTTGCCGGATGAGGAAGAGGAATCGCCGGAGCCCAGGCTTCAGTAACGGCGCCGCGCGGCGCCGCGGCGGCTCCGGTCGGCTCCAGCAGGGGAGCACACGATGAGCATGGCCGTGATCGGGATGATCGCGGGGATGGCGCTGGGTTTCGCCGGATTCTTCGGTGGTTTCGGGGCCTTTCTGCTGGTGGCGGCGCTGGGCGCCGTCGGGTTCGTGGCGGGCCGGTTCCTGGACGGTGACCTGGAACCCGGCGACTTCTTCCGCACCCGCGACCGTGGTGAACGGCGGCGGTGAGCGTGACCGAACCGGGCGAGCGCGGCGCGACGCGCATCGCGGACCGCGTCGTCGCGAAGATCGCCACGTGGGCGGCGCGGGAAGCGCTGGGCAGCGGGCCGGGACTGCTGCCGTACGCGGCCGTCGCGGTCCGCGCGGGCGCCGCGCGCGTCCGGGTCGCCGTCGAACTGGGCTATCCGTCCGACATCGCCGCGCAGTGCGCGGCGGTACGGCGCCAGGTGACGACCCGGGTCGGCGAACTGACGGGCATGGAGGTGCCGGACGTGGCGGTGACCGTGGAACGCCTGCACTCACCGCAGCTGGACCGGGGGAACGTCCGATGAACGGTTTGGGCCGCCCCGGCCGCTTCTGGTCCGCCCGGCGCGTACCGGCCGGGCTGACCGCCCTGGTGCTGCTCGGCGCGCTCGGCCTGCTCCTGTACGACATCGTCTCCGAACGCACCGGTCACCCCGTGATGGAGTGGCGGCGCTGGCTCGCCGAACAGCTCGCCACGCGCCCCCTCCACGACGGCTGGATCGTGGGGATCGCGGTGGCCCTGATCGTGATCGGCGCCTGGATGGTGGCGCTGGCCCTGACCCCGGGCCTGCGGGGGCTCCTGCCGATGGGCCACGACGAGAACGATGCCGATGCCATCCGGGCCGGAATCGACCGCACCGCCGTCCGCCTGGTCCTGCGCGACCGGGCGATGGCGGTGCCCGGCGTACGCGCCGTACGGGTCGATGTCGGCCGCCGCCGCATCAGGGCCCGCGCCCAGGCGCACTTCCGCGACCTCGACGAGGTACGGGCCGACCTGCTGACCGCCCTCGGCGACGGCATCCGGCAACTCGGGCTCGCCCGGCGGCCGGGACTGTCCGTCCGCGTACGGCGACCGGCGAGGTGATCGGGCGCCATGCGGATCGTGAACCGGGCGCTGCTGGGGGTACTGGGCTTGACCCTGGTGGGTGCGGGCGCGGCGGTCCTCCTCGCCGGACGGCGTTCCCCTCACTCCGTCCTGCTGACCCGCGCGGACCGGGTGCGCTGGGGCGCCGAGGACTGGTGGTGGCCCGGCGTCATCGCGGCGCTGAGCGTGCTGGTCCTGCTCGCGCTGTGGTGGGCCCTGGCCCAACTGCGGCGCCGCCGCCTGGACGACGTCCTGGTCCCGCTGGACGACGGCACCGGCGCCCGCCTGCGCGGCCGCGCCCTGGAAGCCGCCCTGAGGGCCGACGCGGAGTCCCTGACCGGCGTCGCCCACGCCCACGTCCACCTCCACGGCCGCCGCGCCGCGCCGAGGGCGCGGGTGGGCCTGGTCCTGGACGCCAGGGCGGAACCGATGGCGACCCTACGGGCCCTGGAAGCCGAGACCCTGACCCAAGCCCGCACCTCAGCGGGCCTGCCCCACCTCCCGGCGGAGGTCCGGCTACGGAGCGAACACCACGGGGCGGAGCGAGCGCGGTAGTGCGCCCGGGGTGTGTCCTGGGTGCCGGGTGCGGGGCCTCCGGGGCAGGGTCCTGGACTCGTATATTTTTGGCGCCGGTGCCCGGAGGCGTGGGNGGGGCCTCCGGGGCAGGGTCCTGGACTCGTATATTTTTGGCGCCGGTGCCCGGAGGCGTGGGGTGGGCCGGAAATGGGCGCCACACATATACGGAACGTCCAGGACCCCACCCCTGCGCCCCCGCCCCCTCCCGCCTCGTCGGCGGCCACCGGCCTCTTCCCAGCCGTGGGAACGTGGTGCCCCTGCCCCGGAGGCCCCGCCCCGGCACCACCCACCGGACCACCCGCGCCTGCACCCCGTTCCGGGTACGCAAAACCCAGCCCCTCCGGGCGTACAACCCAGCCTCTTCGGTGAGGAGTGGGGTCCAGGGGCGGTGATGCCCCACCCCCAGTCCCTCCGGCGATTGGGGAGCGGGGCCCAGGGGCGCCCTACCCCCAGCCCCTCCGGCGAGGAGCGGGCCCCGGGGGTGGTGATGCCCCACCTCCAGCCTCTCCGGCGATTGGGGAGCGGGGCCCAGGGCGGGGTGATGCCCCACCCCCAGCCCCTCCGGCGATTGAGGAGCGGGGCCCGGGGGCGGAGCCCCGGCGGGGGTTTGGG
>NZ_RIBZ01000140.1:0-4570 GCF_003721215.1 Streptomyces botrytidirepellens | reverse complement strand
GCATCCGTCAAATCACCCCGCCCCATGTCCATATCAACGACGCAGGCACGCGGCAGTCACATGATCGGACGGACAAGTCCTAGGCCAGCGAAGCGGTGAACGGCAGCTTGATGACGTTCCCGCTGTCGAGGTTGACGAGGGCGGCGAACGCGCCGCCTTGCATCAGATCCGGCTTGTTTGTGAACGTACGCGGCGCGTAGACGACGCGGCGTGCTCGTGGTCGATGACGCACTGGTGGCCGATCCACGAATCTGCGGACATGCCCGGCTCGCTCAGGACGGTGGCGTTCTTCCACTCGTACGCCTTCGCGCTGTCGGCGACGAGGACGTGCACACCATCGCTGTCGGCGGCGAGGGGGACAGCTCGGTCCGCAGAGGTGTTCCAGCCCTTGCCGAGTGTGCTGCCCGGATCAGCAACCCGGCCTGGAGCCGGTGGTGTGGTGCGGCTGGGGCTGTGGTTCGGCTCGGGTGCGGCGGCAACGGGCGCTGCTTGCAGGAGGCCGCCGGTCAGTGCGGCACAGGCCATCACCGCGGTCATGGACACGCCTGTTCGCCTTCTGAGCCTCAGTAGGGTCACAGATAAGCGAGCGCGTCTGCGTCCGCTTCATCTCATGCTTCGACTCCATCGTTATGGATATGCCTGTCCCCATGCCTTGCCACCCGCGGGCACGGATTGTCTTTGGGTGAGAAGACACTGAGGAGGCGTCACCGAGCTTCGGCCCGCCTGGTGAAGTGTAGCGGGAATTATCCCGAAGTCCCGGGTCGGCCGGTTGGCCGGATTGCCTGCGGACTCGCGATGTAGGTGTGCGTCATGCATGCCCACCTGATACGCGTAAGTACGGCGCGAGAGTAGGAGATACCGACGTGGCGGCTCCTGCGGCTTATTGACGCCGGAGCCGCCTCAGCGTCAGCTGAACTTCTCTACTCTTGTGCTCTTTACGATGGTCACCTGGGGGTTTTCCGGTGCTGGACTCCCGGGATCACTCGCGGTGAGTTCTGCGGGCCATGAAGTCCCGGGGTACAATCCGACCACTTCACTTTTCACGTGAACCGTGACATCGAATCCCTGAGAGCCGGTTACACGGACGGCGACATCGTAGAACGCACGTCGATCGCCATGATTGGTGATTTTTACCGGCACGGTCAGAGCGGATCCGCTGCGGACGGGCTTGAAGACCGTCACGTCCCCCTTGGCCGTCACGGGGTGGCTGAAGTTTTCACTCTCCTTGCCCTCCCCCGGCGTGACCGGGACGCCGCTGGGAGCCGCTGCAGCCCGTTCTCGGCCTGCCTCCTCTTGCGCTCGCTGCATAGCCGTCTGAGGAGTGGGAGAGCTTCCTGCCGCTGATGTGGAAGGTTTGGGAGTGATCGTTGAAGAGGGTGATTCCGCGGCCACTGATGCCCTTGAGGACAGTGGGGTGGCAGCGCTTGGGTCATCCCCGTCGGCACCGCAAGCAGTGGTGAGAACGCCCGCTGACAACATCAGCACGGTGAGAGTGAGTGCCGAACCGTGCGCTCCCGGCCGGTGGCGCGTGAGGGCGGATTGTTGTGCCGATGTGTGCATGATTCCGTTCCACTGGTAGAAGGCGTGGTTTGGGAGTCGATTGTCGTGCGGTCGACGCACGGCTCCGGCGTGCGGAGGCACTCTTGGTTCCTCAGGTCACTTCACTCAGTACGCTGGCGCGGTGCGTATGGACAACTGTCCGAATGCCACTGCGGTCATGCAGAACAGCAATGTCGCGGCGTTCATTGATGCGGTCTACGGCCCCTTCTGCGAATGAGCTGATCTTGAGGCATTGAAGAGCTGGCCATCACCCGTGCGGCCCAGTGCCGTTTGGTGATGTTGTTGTCGTCTTTGGGCTGGGGTAGGTTGTGACCTCGATCGAGTGGACCGCGTACCTGCGGTTCAAGTGGCTGATCGCCGCGCATGAGCTGCATCTGTTCTTCTCGCCGACTTGCGATGGCCTTGAGTGGGCGGCCGTTGCCACGGACCGTGACGAGCATCTGCTGGGGCTGCCGCCGTCGGGGATACGGTCGAGTTTCTTGACGTCGTTGTGGGCCAGCTCGCCCGGTCGGGAGCTTTCGTAGCGGCGGACGGGTTCACCGGTGGCCCGGTCACAGGCGGCCCCAGGCCGCATGCCGTGGCGTTGTGGGTGGTGGTGTGGCTGACCTGGAACCATTCAGCGGCCCCGCCGCAGCGGCCATTTGTCCTCAGCGATGCACCGGGCCAGACGCAGCCTGCCAGTCGGGGGCAGCGTTACGGTGGATCAACGAGGGCCTCAGGCTTCACAATCCACGCCGAAACCGGAGGCCCTCGCCCCATTCAAACACCCCTCACGGCGCGCCGCCCGTCACCACGTGCCGGGACAGCATACCTAGTCGCACAGGTACTCGTAGTCTGACTTGTAGTTGATGTAAAGCGTTCCCTCGTACCACATCTGGGCGGTCACGTGCGCACACACCGGCTGAGATGTGTAGACGGGGCCTGCGTACTGGCTGAAGGTGCCTTCGTCAGTGTCACACGCGGTATTCCTCACGTTGCACACCTTTAGCTTCATGTGCTGTGCGCTGCCGAGGTTGTTGTCCATGATGGAGCAGCCGCTGTCGTTGCCGCCCTTGGTGTAGCTGAATACCGTCGCATGACGCAACTTCGGGTCGGTGCCCTTGGGTAGCGGAGTGACGCTGCTGAGTTCGTAGCCGGAGCCGCACACCGTAGCGGCCACCGAGACCACCTCCGGATTGGCCAGGGCGTACGCCTTGGTTTGCGTGTTGGCGCTCTGAGCGACCTTCACGGCAGGCTTGTCCGCGCCGGCAGCTTGCGGCGTGAGGACAGCCATCGCGGCCAGGACTGCTGCGGCAACGGCCATACGTCTGACGGGCGTGAGGATAGTCATGGTGAGTTCCCCCCTGTGGGATTTGTGTGGACTGGTCGTGCAGGCCTCAACCTGACGCTTCGACCAGTCGGGCGAAGTCAGCCTCGCGGTCGGCGGCAACCTTAGTCGCAGGACAGTTCGAATCACAGGCCGCAATGATGCGGGAGGAGACGGCGGAGAGGGGGTACCTGATGACGCATAGTCACCTGATATGGCCACGACGCCTGCTAGATGGGTAGAAGTCCACCTACGATCCTTCGATGGAATGTCACAGTCAGTGCGTGTGTGGCTTACCTCACTTGAAGTTCCCAAAGTCCAAGTTGCCGGTTGAACTTGTGCCGCTCGAAAAGTCATCGCTGCATGTCATGCCGCGTATCTGTACTCGTTGATGAGGCCGCCGAGGATCCGAGTGCGTAGGACTACGCCGGTGCTGAGGCTATGCGCCGCGGCGGGTTGTTCGTGGGCGTCGGGTGGTAGCTGGTTGCGGGCCTGGTGGGGTCGGTGTTCGTTGTAGTGCTGTTCGTAGGCGGCGAGGACGTGGTGGGCGTGGGTCTCGTTCATGATGAGGACGTGGTCGAGGGCTTCGCGTCGGATGCTGCCGATGATGCGTTCGCAGTGCGCATTCATGCGGGGAGCCTGTGGGCACTGTTGAGGATCTCCATCTCCTCGGCCCGAAAGACGGCATCGAACGCCTCGCCGTACGTGCCATCGCGGTCGCGCAGCAAGAAGTGCAGGGACTCGATGCGTATGTCCAGGTCGGCGGTGAGGTTCCTGGCCTGCTGCACCGCCCAGTCCCGTGTCGGGCGGGTGGTGACCCTGGTGATGTGCAGCCGCCGGGTGCCGTGCTCGAGGAACACCAGCGCGTACAACCGCCTGCCGAGGGCGGTGTCGATGTGAAAGAAGTCTGCCGCGATGATGCCCTCGGCTTGCGTGATCAGGAACTCGCGCCAGGTGGGGCCTGAGCGACGTGGCGCGGGGTCGATACCGGCCGCGTTGAGGATCTCCCACACCGTCGAGGCGGCGATGCGATACCCGAGTTGGGCAAGTTCCCCTTGGATCCGCCGGTGCCCCCACGTGGGATTCTCCCTTGCCAGCCGCAGGACGAGTTTCTTGATTGCTGCCGGNTCCCTTGCCAGCCGCAGGACGAGTTTCTTGATTGCTGCCGGGGTGGGTGGGCGGCCGGTGCCCCGGCGCGCGGTGTAGTCCCACTTTGCGGCGATGAATCTGCGGTGCCAGGCAAGCAGGGTGCCCGGGGGTGACAGGGAAGATCTTGAGCCAGTGGCGTCGGGGTATCAGCGCGGACAGGGCGGCGAATCAGAACCGGTCGGCGGGCTCGTAGCGGACCGGTCCGGCCAACTGGCGGCGCAGGACCGCGTTCTCGTGCCGCGGCACCAGAAGTTCCGCGTCCTTCGCCGTCCCGCGACGGAGGAGCACCGATGGAACAGTCAGCAGCTTCCGGGTCACCTTGTACAGCAAGGACACGATCACGGAGGACATGATCCCAGCAGACTGACGCACCCCGCTCACCTGCGGCGATGACTTTTCGAGCGGCACACGGTCAGCCGCGCGTCATCACGCCAACCAGTCCTGGAGCGCGATCCGTTGGAGCCGACCGCGACGACCCGGAACTGTCCGCACTGCCAGCAGCCGGTCACCATCGTCGCGCTGCTGGCGACCCCGGAAGCGGCCCGCCCCTCTGTC
>NZ_RIBZ01000137.1:0-28329 GCF_003721215.1 Streptomyces botrytidirepellens | reverse complement strand
CCGCCGACGCGCCCGGCGCCGCGGGCCGGGCCCCGGCGCGCCGGCGCACCGTGTCGAGCAGCACCGCGAGCGCGATGACGACACCGATGACGACCTGCTGCCAGAAGGCGGAGACCTCCAGCAGGTTGAGCCCGTTGCGCAGCACGGCCAGGATCAGCGCGCCGATGAGCGTGCCGGACGCCTTGCCGACGCCGCCGGACAGGCTCGCGCCGCCGATGACGACCGCGGCGATCGCGTCCAGTTCGTAGCCGACGGCCGCCTGCGGCTGCGCGGAGGAGAGCCGGGAGGCGAGCACGATGCCCGCGATCGCGGCGAAGCCGCCGGACAGGGCGTAGATGACCAGCTTCTGACGGCCCACCCGGATGCCGGAGAGGCGGGCCGCCTCCTCGTTGCCGCCGATCGCGTACATCGCGCGGCCCGCGTACGTACGGCCCAGCACGCCGGAGGTGATCAGGCCCATCGCGACCATCACGAGCACCGGGACCGGCAGCCAGCCGCCGAGCGTGTCGCCGAGGCCGGACACCGAGTCGGGGACGGAGATGGGGCTGCCCTGCGAGATGACCAGGGCGAGGCCCCGGCCGACCGACAGCATCGCGAGCGTGGCGATGAACGGCGGCAGCTTCCCGAAGGACACCAGCGCCCCGCTGACCAGGCCGCACGCGACCCCCGTGGCGACGGCGAGCAGCGCCGCGAGCCAGATGGGCAGCCCCTGTGAGGTCGCCGACCAGGCGAGCACGGTGGCGGACAGCGCGGCCACCGAGCCGACCGACAGATCGATGCCCGCGGAGACGATGACGAAGGTGACGCCGAAGGCGAGGATCGCGGTGACCGCGGCCTGCACGCCGACGTTGAGGAGATTGTCGGTGGTGAGGAAGTCGCCGGACAGCAGCGACATCGCCGCCACCAGCAGCACCAGGGCGCTCAGCGCGCCGTTGTCGAGCAGCACGCGGCGCAGTACGGCCGGGCCCCCGGGGTCCTTCGTGGACGCGAGCGTGTCAGTGGCCACGGGAGCCCTCCTTTTCGTTGACGCCGACTCCTTCGACGACGCCGTCTGTGCTTCCTTCGACGCCCTTGACGTCCTTCACCGCCAGGGCCATGACGGCGTCCTGGGTCGCTTCCCGAGCGGTCAGCTCCCCGGCGATCCGGCCCTGGGCCATGACCAGGACGCGGTCGCTCATGCCCAGCACCTCGGGGAGGTCGCTGGAGATCATCAGGACGGCGTGGCCGGACGCGGTGAGTTCGTTGATGAGCTGGTAGATCTCGACCTTGGCGCCCACGTCGATGCCGCGGGTCGGCTCGTCGAGGATGAGCACCTTGCTGTCGGCGAGCAGCCACTTGCCGATGACGATCTTCTGCTGGTTGCCGCCGGAGAGCGTGCGCACCTGCTGGTCGAGCCCGGCCATCCGGACCGCCAGCTGTTCGGCGATGCGCTCCGCCGCCCGGCGCTGCCCGGCCCGGTCGACCAGCCCGGCGCGGGTGGCGCCGCGCAGCGTGACCAGGCCCAGGTTCTCCTGCACGGACGCGTCCAGGACCAGCCCCTGGCCCTTGCGGTCCTCCGGTACGAGGCCGACCCCGGCGTCCATCGCGGCGACCACGTCATGGCGGGGCAGCGGCACGCCCGCGACCTCGACGGTGCCGGTGTCGTACGGATCGGCGCCGAAGAGGGCCCGTACGACCTCGGTGCGGCCCGCCCCGACGAGCCCGGCGAGGCCGACCACCTCCCCGGCACGCACATCGAAGTCGACGTCCTGGAAGCTGCCGCCGCGGCCGAGCCCCCGGACCTTCAGCAACGGCTCGCCGTCGCTCTCCCCCGCGTCCTCGGACGCGGGGCGCTCCCTCGGGTACTGCTGCTCGATGGACCGCCCGACCATCAGCCGCACCAGCTCGTCCTGGTCGGTGGCGGCCGGGACCTGGGTGACGCTGCGGCCGTCGCGCAGGACGGTCACGCGGTCGCCCAGGGCGGCGATCTCCTCCAGGTGGTGGGTGATGAAGACGACGCCCACGCCGTCCGCGCGCAGTGTGCGGACGATACGGAAGAGCTTGTCGACCTCCTCCGTGGTGAGCACGGCGGTCGGTTCGTCCATGATCAGGACGCGGGCGTTCAGGCTGAGCGCCTTGGCGATCTCGACCATCTGGAGCCGGGCGATCCCCAGGTCGCGGACGCGGGTCCGGGGGGAGACGTCCACGCCGACGCGGGCGAGGAGTTCGGCGGCCTGCTCGTCCATCTTCGTGCGGTTGACGACGCCGAAGCGGCGCGGCTGGCGGCCCAGGAAGATGTTCTCGGCGACGCTGAGGTCGGGGACGAGGTTGAACTCCTGGTAGATGGTGGCGATGCCCAACCGCTCGGCGTCCTGCGCCCCCTGGATACGGACAGGGCTGCCGTCGACCAGGACGCGTCCCCCGTCGGGGCGGTGCGCCCCGGACAGCATCTTGATCAGCGTGCTCTTGCCCGCGCCGTTCTCGCCGAGGAGGACGTGCACTTCGCCCCGGCGGAGGTCGAAGTCGACGCCGTCCAGAGCGACCACACCCGGAAACGTCTTCCGGACCCCCTCCATCCGCAGGATCTCCGCCCCGTCGTCCGCGTGCGCGGGCCGGTCCGCGGGTGCGGGCGGCACCGGTTCCGGCTCGGGGCTGGGCGTCGTGGTCATGGCGTGCTCCCTTCGGGCTCGCCGCAGGAGCGGCGGGGGACCAGGCGGGCGGACAGGGTCACCGATGCGGCGGGCCGCCCCTCGATGCGGTCGATCAGCGCGCCGACGGCGGCGTGGCCGAGGTCTCCGGTGGGCTGGGCGATGGCGGTGATCGGCGGATCGGTGTGGACGAACCACGGGATGTCGTCGAACGCGGCGAGCGCCACGTCGTCGGGCACCCGCAGCCCGCGGGAGCGGATCTCGTCCATCGCGCCGAGCGCCATCAGATTGTCGGCGGCGAAGATCGCTTCCGGAGGGCGGGGCAGATCGAGGAAGCGGGCGGTCACCCGCCGCCCGCTGTCGGCCTGGAAGTCGCCCTGGCCGATGTATTCGGCGGGCAGGGCGAGGCCGAACTCGCGCAGGGCGGAGCGGAAGGCGTCCACCCGTTCGCGTCCGGTGGTGGTGGCGGCCGGGCCCGCGATGATGGCGAGCCGGCGGTGGCCGAGGGCGTGCAGATGGGCCACCAGATCGCGGACCGCGGCGCCGCCGTCGGTACGGACGACGGGCACCTCGTCCAGCCCCTCACCCTCGATCCAGCGGTCGACGAAGACCATGGGCGTCCCGGTGCGGGCGGCGTCCAGCATCAGCGGGGAGCCGCCGTCGGTGGGGCTGACCAGCAGGCCGTCGATGCGGCGGTCCACCAGGGTGCGGACGTGGTGGTCCTGGAGGTCGGGCCGCTCGTCGGCGTTGCCGATGACCACGCTGTAGCCCCGGTCCCGGGCCGCGTCCTCGACGGAGCGGGCCAGCTCGGTGAAGAACGGGTTCAGCACATCGCTGATGACCAGCCCGAGGGCGCGGGTCTGATGGGTGCGCAGCGAGCGGGCGACGGCGTTGGGCCGGTAGCCGAGGTCGGCGACGGCGGCGAGCACCTTGTCCCGGGTGTCCGTACGGACGGCCGGGTGGTCGTTGAGCACCCGGGAGACCGTCGCGACGGAGACCCCGGCGCGCTGCGCCACGTCCTTGATGGCCGGCATCGCCCCACCTCCTCGTGGAATCGATTACATCGATGACGCCGAGGGAGATTGGAATCGATTACACGAGGGTGGGGCAAGATGCCGGAACGGGCCGCAACCGGATCGTGATGTTCCGCTCTGTCCGATGTGCCGCCTCGCCGCTCTCCCGTCCGCGCCGGGTTATCCACAGGCCCGCTCGTCGCCCCGACCCGGTGTCCGCCCCCGGCGGTACGGTCGGTGCATGCTCAAACTCGCGGTGGTCGAAGGGGTTCTGGAGCGGATCACCTACGCCAATGAGGAGAACGGGTACACGGTGGCCCGGGTCGACACCGGCCGTGGCTCGGGCGATCTGCTGACCGTCGTCGGCTCGCTGCTGGGCGCGCAGCCGGGGGAGTCGCTGCGGATGGAGGGCCGCTGGGGTTCTCATCCGCAATATGGCAAACAGTTCACCGTCGAGAATTACCAGACCGTCCTGCCCGCCACCGTGCAGGGCATCCGGCGCTATCTCGGCTCGGGCCTCATCAAGGGCATCGGCCCGCGGATCGCCGACCGGATCACCGAGCACTTCGGCATCGACACCCTCGATGTCATCGAAGAGCAGCCGAAGCGGCTGATCGAGGTCCCCGGCCTCGGCCCCAAGCGGACCAAGATGATCGCCGCGGCCTGGGAGGAGCAGAAGGCCATCAAGGAGGTCATGGTCTTCCTCCAGGGCGTCGGCGTCTCCACCTCCATCGCGGTGCGGATCTACAAGAAGTACGGTGACGCGTCGATCGCGATAGTGAAGAACGAGCCGTATCGGCTGGCCGCCGACGTCTGGGGCATCGGCTTCCTCACCGCCGACAAGATCGCCCAATCGGTCGGTATCCCGCACGACAGCCCCGACCGGGTCAAGGCCGGTTTGCAGTACGCGCTGTCCCAGTCCGCCGATCAGGGCCACTGCTATCTCCCCGAGGAGCAACTGATCGGCGATGCCGTGAAGTTGCTCCAGGTCGACACCGGCCTGGTCATCGACTGCCTGGGCGAGCTCGCCGCCGAGGACGAGGGCGTGGTGCGCGAGCCGGTGCCGGGCCCGGAGGACGGCGAGCCGGTCTCGGCCGTCTATCTGGTGCCCTTCCACCGCGCCGAGATCTCGCTGGCGGGGCAGGTGCGGCGGCTGCTGCGCACCGAGGAGGACCGGCTGCCCGCCTTCCAGGGCGTGGACTGGGACGCGGCGCTGGGCTGGCTCGCGAAGCGCACCGGCGCCGATCTGGCCCCCGAGCAGAGCCAGGCGGTGCGGCTCGCGCTCACCGAGAAGGTCGCGGTTCTCACCGGCGGCCCCGGCTGCGGCAAGTCGTTCACCGTGCGGTCCGTGGTGGAGCTGGCCCGCGCCAAGAGGGCCAAGGTGGTGCTCGCGGCCCCCACCGGCCGGGCCGCCAAGCGGCTCGCCGAGCTGACCGGGGCCGAGGCGTCCACGGTGCACCGGCTGCTGGAGCTGAAGCCCGGCGGGGACGCGGCGTACGACAAGGACCGCCCGCTCGACGCCGACCTGGTGGTCGTCGACGAGGCCTCGATGCTCGACCTGCTGCTGGCCAACAAGCTGGTCAAGGCGGTCCCGCCGGGCGCCCATCTGCTGTTCGTGGGGGATGTGGACCAGCTGCCGAGCGTCGGCGCCGGGGAGGTGCTGCGCGACCTGCTGGCCCACGGCAGCCCGGTGCCGGCCGTCCGGCTGACCCGGATCTTCCGCCAGGCGCAGCAGTCCGGGGTGGTCACCAACGCCCACCGGATCAATTCCGGGGCCCCGCCGATCACGCAGGGGCTGTCGGACTTCTTCCTCTTCGTGGAGGACGACACGGAGGAGGCCGGGCGGCTCACGGTGGACGTCGCGGCCCGCCGCGTGCCCGCGAAGTTCGGCCTCGATCCCCGCCGTGACGTGCAGGTCCTCGCCCCCATGCACCGCGGCCCGGCGGGCGCGGGCACGCTCAACGGACTGTTGCAGCAGGCCATCACCCCGGCCCGGCCGGACGTGCCGGAGCGGCGTTTCGGCGGCCGGGTCTTCCGTGTCGGCGACAAGGTGACCCAGATCCGCAACAATTATGAGAAAGGGGCCAACGGGGTCTTCAACGGCACGGTTGGAGTCGTCACCTCCCTCGACAGCGACGAGCAGCGGCTGACCGTGCTGACGGACGAGGACGAGGAGGTGCCGTACGACTTCGACGAGCTGGATGAATTGGCTCACGCCTATGCGGTGACCATCCACCGTTCCCAGGGCAGTGAGTACCCGGCCGTCGTGATCCCGGTGACCACCGGGGCCTGGATGATGTTGCAGCGGAACCTGCTGTACACGGCGGTGACCCGGGCCAAGCGCCTTGTGGTGCTGGTCGGCTCGCGCCGCGCGCTCGGGCAGGCGGTGCGTACCGTCTCGGCGGGCAGACGCTGTACGGCGCTGGATCACCGGCTCGGCGGGACATAGGAGTCGAGCGTGTCAAGAGGGTTTCCGAACGGTGACGAACGGGGCAGGATGGCCGTGTAGGCGGCACTGAGTGCCGCCAAAAGGCCCTTCAGTCGACCCCGAGTGCAGCTTCATCACCCGAGTAGGGGAAGGTGGGGGGAGTCAGGGCACCTCGAGGAAGAGAACCAGACGTCGGTGAGGGATGACGTGAGCGACAACTCTGTAGTACTGCGGTACGGAGACGACGAATACACCTACCCGGTGGTCGACAGCACCGTCGGCGACAAGGGCTTTGACATCGGCAAGCTGCGTGCCCAGACCGGTCTGGTGACCCTGGACTCCGGTTACGGCAACACCGCCGCGTACAAGTCCGGCATCACCTATCTGGACGGTGAGCAGGGCATTCTGCGGTACCGCGGGTACCCCATCGAGCAGCTGGCGGAGCGCGCCTCCTTCGTGGAGACGGCCTTCCTCCTGATCAACGGTGAGCTGCCGACGGTCGACGAACTGGCCGCGTTCCGTGAGGACATCACCCGCCACACGCTGCTCCACGAGGACGTCAAACGGTTCTACGACGGCTTCCCGCGGGACGCCCACCCGATGGCGATGCTGTCCTCCGTGGTCAGCGCGCTGTCGACGTTCTATCAGGACAGCCACAACCCGTTCGACGAGAAGCAGCGCAACCTGTCGACGATCCGGCTGATGGCGAAGCTGCCGACCATCGCGGCGTACGCGTACAAGAAGTCGGTGGGCCACCCGTTCGTCTACCCGCGCAACGACCTCGGTTACGTGGAGAACTTCCTCCGCATGACCTTCTCGGTCCCGGCGCAGGAGTACGAGCTGGACCCGATCGTGGTCAGCGCGCTCGACAAGCTGCTGATCCTGCACGCCGACCACGAGCAGAACTGTTCGACCTCCACGGTCCGGCTCGTCGGCTCCTCGCAGGCCAACATGTTCGCCTCCATCTCGGCGGGCATCAACGCCCTGTGGGGTCCGCTGCACGGCGGCGCCAACCAGTCGGTGCTGGAGATGCTCGAGGGCATCCAGGCGTCCGGCAGCGACGTCGACACCTTCATCCGCAAGGTGAAGAACAAGGAAGACGGCGTGAAGCTCATGGGCTTCGGGCACCGCGTCTACAAGAACTTCGACCCCCGGGCGAAGATCATCAAGTCGGCGGCGCACGACGTCCTCTCCGCGCTCGGCAAGTCCGACGAGCTGCTCGACATCGCGCTCAAGCTCGAGGAGCACGCGCTCGCCGACGACTACTTCGTGGAGCGCAAGCTCTACCCGAACGTGGACTTCTACACCGGTCTGATCTACCGGGCGATGGGCTTCCCGACCGAGATGTTCACCGTGCTGTTCGCGCTCGGCCGGCTGCCGGGCTGGATCGCCCAGTGGCACGAGATGATCAAGGAGCCGGGCTCCCGCATCGGCCGCCCGCGCCAGATCTACACGGGCATCGTCGAGCGCGACTTCGTCCCGGTCGAGCAGCGCTGAGCGAGCACTGCCAGGGCGGCGCCGAGATAAGCCAGAAGCGCCCCGCTGCCGATCCCCCCACGGGTCGGAGCGGGGCGCTTCCCTTGTCCCGGTTCGGATTCCCCCCACGGGATCCGGCCCGGGCGTTCAGTGGGCCGTACGGGCTCGTACGGACGCGATCTGCCGGGACGCGTACGTACGGGAGGGCCGCTCAAAGCTCCCCGGGTACGTCGCCCCGGCCACGCGTAGCAGGATGCGTCCCCCAAGACGTATCCTCACCGCCCCATTAGACTCGCGACCCCCCTCAATGGTTACGTTGGGTTGTCTGTGATCTGCGTCTCCAGCCATATGGGGGCGTAAAAGGGCAAGAGCCTCGATTCAAAGATCGGGGCTCTTGTGTATGGGTGTTGTGCGGCTTATGGGGACTTGGTGGAGACCGTGGATGCCGTGAAGGAGCGCAGTCGCAGACTGTTGCTCACGACGAACACGGAGGAGAACGCCATCGCGGCGCCCGCGATCATCGGGTTGAGCAGACCGGCCGCCGCGAGCGGCAGCGCGGCGACGTTGTAGCCGAACGCCCAGAACAGATTGCCCTTGATCGTGGCGAGGGTCCGGCGGGCCAGCCGGATCGCGTCGGCGGCCACGCGCAGGTCGCCCCGGACGAGGGTGAGGTCGCCCGCCTCGATCGCCGCGTCCGTTCCGGTGCCCATGGCGAGCCCGAGGTCGGCGGTGGCCAGGGCGGCGGCGTCGTTGACTCCGTCGCCGACCATGGCGACCGTGCGGCCCTCGCCCTGGAGCCGCTTCACGACGTCGACCTTCTCCTCCGGCAGGACGTCGGCGATGACCTCGTCGATGCCGACCTCGCGGGCGACCGTCTCGGCGACGCGCCGGTTGTCGCCGGTCAGCAGCACCGGGGTGAGGCCGAGGGCGCGCAGCTGGGCGACGGCTTCGGCGCTGGTCTCCTTGACGGCGTCGGCGACGGTGAGGACGCCGCGGGCGTGCCCGTCCCAGGCCACGACGACCGCCGTATGGCCCTCCGCCTCGGCCGCAGCCTTGGCGGAGGCCAGCTCCTCCGGCAGGTCGATGGCCCACTGGCGGAGCAGCGCGTCGCGGCCGACGAGCACCGCGTGTCCGTCCACGACGCCCTGGACGCCGAGCCCGGGCACGGATGCGAAGCTCTCCGGCACCGGGAGCGCCCCGGTGCGCTCAGCGGCGCCGTCCGCGACGGCGCGGGCGATGGGGTGCTCGCTGGCGTGCTCCACCGCGCCCGCGAGCCGCAGCACCTCGTCCTCGGCGGTGCGCGGCGCCGGGATGACCTGGTGCAGCCGCATACTGCCGGTGGTCACGGTGCCGGTCTTGTCGAGGACGACGGTGTCCACCCGGCGGGTCGACTCCAGCACTTCGGGGCCCTTGATGAGGATGCCCAGCTGGGCGCCGCGGCCGGTGCCGACCATGAGCGCGGTCGGGGTGGCCAGGCCCAGGGCGCACGGGCAGGCGATGATCAGGACGGCGACGGCGGCGGTGAAGGCGGCGGTCGCGTCGTGCGTCGTCAGCCACCAGACCAGCAGGGTGCCCACGGCGATCAGCAGCACGATCGGCACGAAGACGCCGGAGACCCGGTCGGCGAGCCGCTGCACCTCGGCCTTGCCGTTCTGCGCGTCCTCCACCAGGCGGGCCATACGGGACAGCTGGGTGTCGGCGCCCACCCGGGTGGCCTCCACGACGATGCGGCCCGCCGTGTTGACGGTCGCGCCCGCGACCGTGTCGCCCGCCGCGACGTCCACGGGGACGGATTCGCCGGTCAGCATCGAGGCGTCGACGGCCGAGCCGCCCTCGACCACCGTGCCATCGGTGGCGATCTTCTCGCCGGGGCGGACGACGAAGCGGTCCCCGACGGCCAGTTCGCGCACCGGGATCCGCACCTCGCGGCCTCCGCGCAGGACGGCGACGTCCTTGGCGCCCAGCTCCATCAGGGCGCGCAGCGCCGCTCCCGCCCGCCGCTTGGACTTCGCCTCCAGATAGCGGCCGATGAGGATGAAGGTGGTCACCCCGGCCGCCGCCTCCAGGTAGATCGAGGACGAGCCGCTCGCGCGGGTGACGGTGACGTCGAAGCCGTGCTGCATGCCGGGCATGCCCGCGTCGCCGAAGAACAGGGCCCACAGGGACCAGCCGAGCGCCGCGAGGGTGCCCAGGGAGACCAGGGTGTCCATGGTGGCCGCGCCGTGCCGCGCGTTGGTCCAGGCGGCCTTGTGGAAGGGCGTCCCGCCCCAGACGACGACGGGCGCGGCGAGGGTGAGGGAGAGCCACTGCCAGTTGTCGAACTGGAGCGAGGGCACCATCGCCAGCACCACGACGGGCAGGGAGAGGGCGAGCGAGACGAGCATGCGGTGGAGCAGCGGGTCGTGCTCGGCCGGTGCCTCGGGCGCGGCCTCGGGGCTGTCCGCAGCGGCGGGCTCGGGCTCGGCGGGAGGCGGCTCCTCGGCGGTGTAGCCGGTCTTGATGACCGTGGCGATGAGGTCCGCGACCTCGATCCCCGCGCCGTAGGACACCTGGGCCTTCTCGGTGGCGTAGTTCACCGTTGCGGTGACGCCGTCCAGCCGGTTGAGCTTCTTCTCGATGCGCGCCGCGCAGGAAGCGCAGGTCATGCCGCCGATGGCCAGCTCGACCCGCGCCTCCTGCCCGACGGCGGGAGCCGTGATGGTCATGCGAGTTCGTAACCTGCTTCGTCGACGGCGGCGCGGACGGCCTCGTTGTCCAGCGGGGCGGTCGAGACGACGGTGACCTGGCCGGTGGAGGCCACGGCCTTGACGGAGCTGACGCCGTCGAGGGCGCCGATTTCCTCGGCGACGGCACCTTCGCAGTGGCCGCAGGTCATGCCGGTCACCTGGTAGACGGCGGTGACGGTGTTCGCCTCGGAGCTCATGGTTTCTCCTCTGTGGGGGAGTGGCTGACGGTACGCGAGGGACGCCGGTTGGCGCAGCGCCTCCTGACAGTTTCAACTCTATACCCCTAGGGGGTATTCCCGGAAGTCAGGGGTGCGCCGGCTCTGTGCGCAGTGGCGGTCAGTGCCGGGCGGGTGCCGCCTCGGTGCCGATGACGGGGGCCAGGTACCCGTAGAGGCAGTTCTTCATCTCGGTGATGTATGCCTCCCGGTCCTCGCCCTCGTGGGAGAGGATCAGCTCCAGCCCGGCCTTGAACAGGGCGAACGCCATGGTCGCGATGCGCGTACGGCGCTCCGGGGTCAGCTCGGGGACGTAGGTGCCGATGAGCTCCTCGACCCGGGTCTGGAGCGCGGCGTGCAGCGCGGCGTGCTCCTCGGCGACCGTGCCCGGGGTGTCGGAGGAGCAGATCAGGGTGAGGAAGACGGGGTTGGCGCAGTTGAACTCGATCAGCGGGTCGAGGACCACGTCCAGCATCTCGCCGAGCGGCAGTGCGGCGTTCTCGTCGGTGAAGACCACGCCGTGGGTGTCCCGCATCTGCTGGGTGAGGCGGTCGCCCAGCTCGACGGCGATGGCCTCCTTGTTCGGGAAGAACTGGTACAGCGTGCCGGGGGAGACCCCGGCCTCGCGGGCGATCGCGTTGGTGCTCGCGGAGGTGTAGCCGGTGCGGCAGAAGACGCTGGCGGCGGCGTCCAGCAGCTGCTGGATCCGGCGCTCGCCGCGCGCCTGCCTGCGGCGGGGGCTCGCGGGTCGGGCTACCTGGCTCTCGGTCACAATCCCCAGCTTCCCATGAGCGATTGACAAACACGAGTGGCCGCTCGCATTCTTGAGAAATGCGAGCGGTCGCTCGTATTTGCCATTCCGGTGGCAATCAGCGACCCATGCTGCCTGCCTGCCCGCTTGCCCGAGCGGGGGCGGCCGCATGGGCACAGGTGAAGGGGACACCGCGTCATGACCGATGTCAATCGGCCGCCCGGCGAGCGGATCGGAGGATGGACCCGCTTGGTCACCGCCAGGCCGCGGCTGTCCTTGCTGGTCGCCCTGCTCTTCACGGCGCTCGCCGTCGTGGCCGGGAGCGGAGTCGCCGACCGGCTCTCCGGCGGCGGCTGGGAGGACCCGGCGTCCCAGTCCTCGTACGCCACCAAGGCGCTGGAGAAGCGCTTCCCCGCCTCCCAGCCCAACCTCCTCCTGCTCGTCGACGGCGGCGGCAAGAAGGTGGACGACCCGGCGGTCGCCACCGAGGCCCGCGCGCTCGCCAAGAAGCTCTCGGGCGAGGAGTCGGTCACCGGCGTCACCTCCTACTGGGACACCGGCGCGTCCGCCCTGCGCAGCAAGGACCGCGGCGAGGCGATCATCGCCGCGCGCATCACCGGCGACGAGACGGCCGCGGGCAAGGCGCTGGAGCGCATCGCCCCCGACTACCGCGGGCAGCACGGACCGGTCGAGGTCTCCGTCGGCGGACCGGTCGCGGTCAAGCAGGAGATGCAGACCACCATTCAGGAAGACCTGCTGCGGGCCGAGATGATGGCCCTGCCCGTCACCCTGGTGCTGCTCGTCATGGTCTTCGGCAGCGCGGTGGCCGCGCTGCTGCCGCTCGGTATCGGCGTCATCGCGATCCTGGGCACCGACGCCGTGCTGCGCGTGCTCACCGAGTTCACCGATGTCTCGGTCTTCGCGCAGAACCTGACCACCGCGCTCGGCCTCGGACTCGCCATCGACTACGCCCTGTTCATCGTGCGGCGCTTCCGCGAGGAGCTGTCGGCGGGCGGGGAGACCCTCCCGGCCGTCGCCGCCACCCTGCGCACCGCCGGGCGGACCGTGCTCTTCTCGGCGCTGACCGTCGCCGTCTCGCTCGCCGCGATGATGGTCTTCCCGCAGTACTTCCTGCGCTCCTTCGCCTACGCGGGCATCGCCGTGGTGCTCATCGCCGCGGCCGCCGCCCTGGTGGTGCTGCCCGCCGCGCTCGTCCTGCTCGGCGACCGGGTCAACAAGTGGGACCTCACCCGGCTGCTGCGCCGCGGCCGCCGCGCCGACGCGGCCGCAAAGGGGGCCGAACCGGGCGCGGGCTGGGGCCGGTTCGCCCGGCTGGTGATGCGGCGCGCCCCCGTCTTCGCGCTGGCGACCGTCGCCGGGCTGGTGGCGCTGGGGCTGCCCTTCCTGCGGGTGGAGTTCGGCACCGCGGACGACCGCCAGCTGCCCTCCAGTGCCGAATCGCACGTGGTCCAGCAGCACATCCGGGACGGCTTCGCGGGTGGACCCGGCGGCGGGGTGGAGATCCTCGCCGAGGGCAAGCCCGGCGCCGCGGCGCTCGCCGACTACAGCGCCAAGGTCTCCGCCCTTCCCGGGGTGCTGCGTGTGGACAGCCCGGCCGGTCGCTTCGCGGACGGCCACCAGCTGGGCAAGCCCGGCCCGGCCGAGGCGGCGCGCGCGGCCGGTGGCGCGGCGTATCTCAGCGTGCAGCCCAAGGGGGAGCCCGTGGAGCCCGCCACCCAGGACCTGGTGCGGGACATCCGCGCCCAGAGTCCCCCGTTCCAGACCTCGGTGACCGGCACCGCCGCCGTTCTGGTGGACACCAAGGAGTCCCTGGGCGACCGCACCCCCTGGGCGGGCGCGATCATCATCGCGGTCACCCTGCTGCTGGTCTTCCTGCTCACCGGGAGCCTGCTGATCCCGCTCCAGGCCGTGCTGCTCAACGCGCTCAGCCTCACCGCGATGTTCGGCGCCATGGTGTGGGTCTTCCAGGAGGGGCACCTGTCGGGGCCGCTGGCCTTCACCAGCTCCGGCGACATAGAGACCACCCTGCCGGTGCTGATGTTCTGCGTCGCCTTCGGGCTCTCCATGGACTACGGCGTCTTCCTGCTCTCCCGCATCAAGGAGGAGTACGAGCGCACGGGGAACCATGAGGCGGCGGTGGAGTTCGGACTGCGGCGCACCGGCGGGCTGATCACGGCGGCGGCGCTGATCCTGGCCGTGGTCATGGTGGCCATCGGCACCTCGAGGGTCACCAACACCAAGATGCTCGGCCTCGGTATCGCCCTGGCCGTGCTGATGGACGCGATGGTGGTGCGCAGTCTGCTGGTTCCGGCGGTGATGAAGCTGACCGGCCGGGCCACTTGGTGGGCCCCGGGCCCGCTGCGGCGGCTGCACACCCGGTTCGGGCTGAGCGAAGGGGAGTCGGCGCCCGGCTCCGACACCCCCTCCGGTGGTGCCTCCGGTGACGCTCCGGGTGGCTCCTCCGGCGACGCCGCCGGGGAGGCGGACACGGACGCTGCCTCGGGGAAGGGCCGTCGCCGGGACCGGGTGAGCATCCGCTGACCCCCGCGGCCCGGGCGCGAGACACCCCCTAGTCCTTGGTCTCGCGCCGGGCGCGGCGGTTGCCGGGTCTGCGGGCCACCCAGGCCCGGATCGTATCCGCGTACCAATACGGTTTGCCGCCCTCCACCAGGTCGGGGGGCGGCATGTGACCGTGCTTGCGATAGGACCGTACGGTGTCGGTCTGCACACCGATGTGTGCGGCGATCTCCTTGTAGGACCACAGCCTTCGATCGGTCATCACTCGCGCCCTTTCACTCGGCCTGTGTCCGGTGAACGACGTCGGGTGACGGGCGGCTAGGGGCTGTTGAACACCTGTGACGTAAGACGCGCGGAGATGTGACGCCTGTGACCGGCGGGTGACGCGCCGTCCCCTCCTTCCAGGAGGACGGCTACTTCCAGGTGGACAGGTATTCGTCGATCTTCCGGCGCATGAACACGGACGACTCGCGGGCGCGGTCCTCCCAGGCGAAGACGCAGGAGGTCAGCGTGCCGTCGAAGTTGTTGTCGCGCAGCGCGCCGAACAGCGCGTCGAAGTCGACCTCGCCCTGACCGATGTCCAGGTGCTGGTGGATACGGGCCGTAGAACCGGGCGGGTTGATGATGTAGCGCAGCCCCGAGGACGCGGTGTGATCGAAGGTGTCGGCCAGATGCACGTTGGTGAGCAGATCGCCCGCGTGCTTGATCAGACCGGGGGCGTCATTGCCATGGTGGAAGGTGTGCGGGGCGCAGTAGAGGTAGGAGACCAGGGGGTGGTTGATGCCCCGGATCATGTTGATCGCCTCGTACCCCTCCTCGATGAAGTCGTCGGGGTGCGGCTCCAGCGTCAGCCGGATGGACTCGCGCTCGAAGACCGGCAGCAGCTCCTCGATCGACCGCCAGAACTGGCCCTCGCTGCGGCTGGGGTCCTCGGGGCGGCCGTTGAACTCCGAGATCATGCTGTCCACGCCCAGATCGGCGGTGATCTGGATGGCCCGCTTCCAGTAGCGGACGGCGGCCTGGCGCTCGTCCTCGTCCGGACCGGACCAGCGGAACAGCGGCAGTACGGAGGAGATCTTCACCCCGGCGGCGTCCAGCGCCTTGCGGAACTGCCGCACCGTGCCGTCGTCCACCCGCGGGTGCTTGAAGAACGGGATGAAGTCATCGCGGGGAGACAGCTCGATGTACTCGAAGCCCAGCTCGGCGACGAGGGCCGGGAGTTCGAGCAGGGGCCCCTTGCGCAGCATATGCGGGTCGAGGGCGATCTTCATGAGAAGGAGAAACCTTTCCAACAGGGAGGACGCGGAGGGTGTGGAACAAGGAGAGGCNGTCGAGGGCGATCTTCATGAGAAGGAGAAACCTTTCCAACAGGGAGGACGCGGAGGGTGTGGAACAAGGAGAGGCGGGCCGGTCGTGGCGGCGACCGGCCCGCCCGGGAGCGTCAGGCGTAGAAGGCCGGGCGCACGATCATGTCGACGGGCGTGCGCTCGCCGGTGACCTGCGCCCGCACCCCCGCCTCGCACACGGCGGCCGCGGCGTAGCCGTCCCAGGCGCTCGGGCCCTCGACCTCGCCGCGCTTGGTGGCGTTGACCCAGGCCTGCACCTCGCGGTCGTACGCCTCCTCGAAGCGGGCCACGAAGTCGGGGGCGATCTCGCCGCCCCAGGTGCCGGGACGGTTGACGAGCATGCCGTGGGCGTCGCCGACGCGGGCGGTGCCGCGCTCGCAGACCGCCTCGGCCTGGACCTGGTAGCCGAAGCCGCAGGTCGCGAAGATCTCGACGTTGACGATCGCGCCGCCGGTGGTCTCGAAGATCACCAGCTGCGGGTCGGCAAGACCCTCGGGGGCGTTGGAGCTGGAGGTCGGCTTGAGCACGGTGACGTTGGCGATCTCCTGCTCCAGCAGCCAGCGCGACTGGTCCATCTCGTGCACCACGGAGTCGTTGATCAGCATCTCGGTGGTGAAGTACGAGTGCACCGACGCATTGCGGTGGCGGCAGTGCATCAGCAGCGGGCGGCCCAGCTCACCGGAGGCGAGCAGCGCCTTGAGCTTCATGAACTCGGTGTCGTAGCGGCGCATGAAGCCGACCTGGATGCGGCGGTGGCCGAGCCGCTGCTCGGCCTCCAGCACCCGCAGCGCGGACTCCGAGTCCGGGGTCAGCGGCTTCTCGCATAGCACCGGCAGATCGTGCTCGAACGCGCTGAGCAGCGCGGCCTCGTGCGCGGGGCCGGGCGAGGCGATCAGTACGGCGTCCACGCCCGGCGCGGCCATGGCGGCGGCCGGGTCGGTGAACGCCTGGCAGCCCTCGGACAGATCGGCGACGGCCTTGGCGCGCGCCTCGTCGATGTCCACCACGGCCGCCACCCGGGCGCCGCTGATCACGTCGTTGATGCGGCGGACGTGGTCGGCGCCCATCTTGCCGGTCCCGATGACGGCGATCCCGAGCGTGCCCTGCTGGGTCATAGGTGTCTCTTCTCTTTCTGCGCGTTCGGAGGATCGAAGGGGATCGAAGGGAGCGGGGGAGGCGGAAGGTCAGGCGCCGCAGGAGCGCAGGAAGCGGCGGGTGCGCTCGGCGATCGGGAACGGCTGGTCCGGCGGGCAGGGGTACATGTCCTGCTCGACGATGGCGAACAGGTCCACATCCAGCTTCTGGGCGGCCGCCAGGACCGGTTCCAGCTCCGGAACGCCCTTCGGCGGCTCGCACATCACGCCGCGCTTCACGGCCGGGCCGAACGGCACGCCGTTCTTGACCACGTCGGCCAGGATCTCCGGGTCGACCTGCTTGAGGTGGAGGTAGCCGATGCGCTCGCCGTAGGTCTCGATCAGCTTGACGCTGTCGCCGCCGCAGTAGGCGTAGTGGCCGGTGTCCAGACAGAGGTTGACCAGGTCGGAGTCGGTGGCGTCCAGGAAGCGGGCCACGTTCTCCTCGCCGTCGATGTGGGTGTCGGCGTGCGGGT
This sequence comes from Streptomyces botrytidirepellens, assembly GCF_003721215.1. NCBI lineage: Bacteria > Bacillati > Actinomycetota > Actinomycetes > Kitasatosporales > Streptomycetaceae > Streptomyces > Streptomyces botrytidirepellens. Next base: position 11,600 of record NZ_RIBZ01000137.1, on the reverse strand, counting down.
GGACGACGATGTCGAGCCCGAAACGCTCGCGCACCTCACGGCCGAGGCGCTCCATGCCGGTGGACAGGTGGCGCCACTGCTCGGCGGTCAGCTCGGGCGGCTCGATGATCTCGGCGGTCTTGTCGTCGCGCCAGAAGGAGGGGATGACCACGAGGTGCTTGGCGTTCATGGCCCGGGTCAGCTCCGCCACCTGGGAGACGTGCTCCCAGGTGGCGTCCCAGACCTCGGGGCCGCGGTGCAGGGAGGTGAAGATCGTGCCCGCCGAGACCGTGAGGTTCCGGCGGGTGATCTCCTCGGTGAGCCGGGCGGGGTCGGTCGGCAGATAGCCGTACGGGCCCAGCTCGATCCACTCGTAGCCGGCCTCCGCGACCTCGTCGAGGAAGCGCTGCCAGGGGACCTGCTGCGAGTCGTCGGGGAACCACACCCCCCACGAGTCGGGGGCCGAGCCGACCCGGATGCGGTCCAGGGCGGGTACGGGGGAGGCGGCGGCAGTCATGGAAGAGGGTCTCCTCTCGCCGGTCGCTGGAGACCGGGGAAGGGGGCAGTGCGGGTCGCTTGCTCGCGGTGGTGGTCGGGGCCCGCGTTTCATGCTGTTTTGGGCAGCTTTACGGGCCGGGCCGGGGGCCGTCAAGACTTCGTCAGGACATTCGGACGTAATGTCAGGCCGAGAGGGTCGGGATGAGCGTCGGGATGTCAGGTCGAGGGGCTGTTGACGACCTCGGGAAGCTCCTCCACATCGACCCCGCGCACCTGCGCGAGCTCGTGCTTGAGAGCGGCCAGCTCGGTACCGCCGGCCATGTGGTTGGTGAGTTCCTCCAGGCTGACGTCGTCCCGGGCGGCGTTCAGCTCCAGGGCGCCGAGTCTCAGCACCGAGAAGTGGTCGCCGACCATGTACGCGTGGTGCGGGTTGTGGGTGATGAAGATGACGCCCAGGCCCCGCTCACGGGCCGCCGCGATGTACTTCAGGACGACGCCCGACTGCTTGACGCCCAGCGCCGCGGTGGGCTCGTCCAGGATCAGCACTCTGGCGCCGAAGTACACCGCCCGCGCGATGGCCACGGACTGCCGCTGGCCCCCGGAGAGGGTGCCGATGGGCTGTTCCAGGTTGTCCAGGTGGATGCCCATGGCGGACAGCTCCGTCTGGGTGGTCTCCTTCATCCGCTCGATGTCGAGCCGACGGATGGGCCAGGGGCCGCGGGTCAGCTCGGAGCCGAGGAAGAAGTTCCGCCACACCGGCATCAGGGGCACCGTGGCCAGGTCCTGGTAGACGGTGGCGATGCCGAGGTCGAGGGCCTCGCGCGGGTTGTGCAGCCGCACCGGCTTGCCGTCGACGACGTACTCGCCCTCGTCGTGCTGGTGCAGCCCGGAAATGATCTTGATGAGGGTGGACTTTCCGGCGCCGTTGTCGCCGAGGACGCAGGTCACCTGGCCCGGCCGGACGTCGAGGTCGATGCCCTCCAGGGCCCGGACGTTGCCGTAGAGCTTGCCGACGCCCTTGAGCTGGACGACCGGCTCCGGCGCGCCCTCGGCGGCGGGGGTGGGCTTCGTGAGGTCGTTGGTGGTCATTCCCATCACCTCCTGGCGGCCTGACGGCGCACCCACAGATTCACGAGCGTCGCGAGCAGCAGCATCACGCCGACGAAGAACTTGAACCAGTCCGGGTTCCAGTTGGCGTAGACGATGCCCTGGTTGACCATGCCGAAGATGAACGCGCCGAGGAGCGCGCCGATCGCGGAGCCGTAGCCGCCGGTGAGCAGGCAGCCGCCGATCACGGCCGCGATGATGTAGTAGAACTCGTTGCCGACGCCCTCGCCGGCCTGCACGGTGTTGTACTCGAAGAGCAGGTGCATGCCGACGAACCAGGCCGCGAAGCCCACGGTCATGAACAGTGCGATCTTGGTGAGGTTCACCGGGACGCCGACCGCCCGGGCGCTCTCCTTGGAGCCGCCCGACGCGAAGATCCAGTTGCCGAACTTGGTGCGCAGCAGGACCCAGGTGGCGAGGGCCGCGAAGGCCAGCCAGTACAGCACGGTGATGTTCAGATTGACGCCGAAGATGGGGATTTCGGAGGCGAAGACCGCCTTGGCCGACTCGAAGCCGTCCATGTCGTTGATGGCGTTGGTGGCGACGTTGTCGGTCAGCAGCTTGGTGATGGCCAGGTTGAGGCCCTGGAGCATCAGGAAGCTGGCGAGCGAGACCAGGAAGCTGGGCAGCCCGGTCTTGATCAGCAGCAGGCCGTTGATCAGGCCCACCGAGAGCGAGATGACGAGGGCGACCCCGACGCCGACCCAGACGTTGGCGGTGAGCTGGAAGCTGAGCATGCTCGCGGCCAGCGCCGAGGAGGTGACGGCGACACCGGCCGACAGGTCGAACTCGCCGCCGATCATCAGCAGGGAGACGGCGAGCGCCATGATCCCCAGGGTGGAGCCCTGGTAGAGCACGGTGGCGAACGAGTCCGCCTGGCGGAAGGTCGGGGCGACGGCGAAGAAGAAGATGTAGACGCCGATGGCGGCGACCAGCGCGCCGATCTCCGGCCGGGCGAGGGCCCGGCGGGCCAGCGAGCGTTCGGTGGTGCGGCTCTTGGGGCGCGCCGCCGGGGAGGCCGGTGGCGTGGCGGCGGCGGGTGGGGCGGCTTGAGTCATGGCCGGATCACCGCGTGCCCTTCTGGGCGAACTTGGCGATCTTCTCCACGTTGTCCTTGGTGACGAACGCGGGTCCGGTCAGCACGGGCTTCTCGCCGCCGCCGCTGAAGTTGCCGTTGTTCTTGTAGAGCCACAGGGAGTCGATGGCCAGGTAGCCCTGGAGGTACGGCTGCTGGTCCACCGCGAACTGCACATCCCCGCTCTGGACGGCGGCGATGAGGTCCTTGTTGAGGTCGAAGGTGGCGACCTTGGCCTTGCCGCCCGACTCCTTGGCGGACTGCACGGCGGTCAGTGCGAACGGTGCGCCGAGCGTGACCACGTAGTCGATGCTCGAATCCTGCTTGAGCTTGGCGGAGATCGTGGACTTGACCGACGGCATGTCGGTCCCGTTGACGTAGAGGGTGTCCGTCTTGCCCTTGAACGTCTTCTTCACACCCGCGCAGCGGGCCTCCAGGGCGACATGGCCCTGCTCCTGGATGACACAGATGTTGTGCTTGGCGCCCACCTGGTTGAGGCGCTTGCCGAAGGCCTGTCCGGCGAGGTTCTCGTCCTGGCCGAAGTATTCGAGCAGCCCCTGGGACTTCCAGTCCTCCAGGCCGGAGTTGAAGCCGACGACGGGGATACCGGCCTTCTCGGCCTTGGCGATCGCGCCCTTCATCGCGGCGGGCTTGGCCAGCGTGACGGCGATGCCGTCGACCTTCTGGTTGATCGCGTTCCGGATGAGGTTGGCCTGGTCGCCGCCGTTGGGATTGCTGGAGTAGACCAGCTCGACGTTGTCCTTGGCCGCGGCCGCCTTGGCGCCCTTGCGGACCGTGTCCCAGAAGGTGTCACCCGGAGCGGCATGGGTGATCATCGCGATCTTCATCCGGGGGGTGTTGGCCTTGCCCGCGGAGATGTCGTCCGCCTCGTCCTGGGCCTTCTTGCCCCCTTGACTGCTGCACCCCGTTGCGAGGAGAACCGTTACGGCGGCGATGGTGGCGAGTCCCGCCCTGCGGCGTCGGTCAAATCTGAGGTCCATCTGTTCCAGCACCTCTCAAGCCAGGTCCGGTGTTAACACAGCCGTTGCATGAGGGGGAGCCAACTCCTCGCGGCCACTGCCTGTCAAGGGTTTGTCATGACAACATTTCATCTGGACGTAACGAGACCATAACGCGCCCCGAGGCGGCTCTCGTGGTTACGTCCGAATGTAATGACAAATGCTTGACAGGGGGCTGTGCGCGCGTCTAGACCTGAAGGGGCCGGGCGGGACCCGGTGTTCGCCACGACAACCCTGAGCTGCGTCTTTCCCGAAGGGGCACGCATGAGTGAGCCGTACGACCTGATCACGATGGGCCGCATCGGAGTGGACCTCTACCCGTTGCAGACCGGAGTGCCGCTGCCGCAGGTCGAGTCATTCGGAAAGTTCCTGGGAGGCTCGGCGACCAACGTCGCGGTGGCCGCGGCCCGGTTCGGCCACCGCTCCGCGGTGATCAGCCGCACCGGGGCGGACCCCTTCGGCGAGTACATCCACCAGGAACTCCAGGGTTTCGGCGTGGACGACCGCTTCGTCACGCCGGTCGAGGACTACCCGACCCCGATCACCTTCTGCGAGATCTTCCCGCCCGACGACTTCCCGCTCTACTTCTACCGCCGCCCCAAGGCCCCCGACCTGGAGATCCACCCCGGCGAGCTGGACCTCGACGCGATCCGCGCCGCCCGGATCTTCTGGATGACCGGCACCGGCCTCAGCGAGGAGCCCAGCCGCGGCAGCACGCTCACTGCCCTCGCCCACCGCGCCAAGAGCGGCATCACCGTCTTCGACCTCGACTGGCGCCCCATGTTCTGGAAGGACCCCGAGACGGCGCGCCCCTTCTACGCCGAGGCCCTGCGCCACGCCACCGTCGCCGTCGGCAACGTGGACGAGTGCGAGATCGCCACCGGTGTACGGGAACCGAAGGCCTGCGCCCAGGCCCTGCTGGACGCGGGGGTCGAGCTGGCCGTCGTCAAACAGGGCCCCAAGGGGGTCCTCGCCGTGCACCGCGACGGCACCTCCACCGAGGTCCCGCCCGTCCCGGTCGACGTCGTCAACGGCCTCGGCGCGGGCGACGCCTTCGGCGGCGCCCTGTGCCACGGGCTGCTGGCGGGCTGGGACCCGGAGCGGATCATGCGCTACGCCAACGCCGCGGGCGCGATCGTCGCGTCCCGCCTCGCCTGCTCCTCCGCGATGCCGACGGAAGCAGAGGTCGACGCCCTGCTCAGCCAATAGCGACGCGGCGCGCCCACGGGTGCCTCCGGCGCTCGGGCACCCCCGTTCTTCCGGCGAACCGAGCCCTCAAAATAGAGAGGACCCTGCTTTGAGCATCAGCATCTCCGACCTCGTGACGGTGCGGAGCCGCCACCCGGAGGCCATCGCCGAGGCGGCCGCCCGCCGGGTCCGCCGCCCGCTGATCGGCGACAGCGGCCGACTGATGATCGTGGCCGCCGACCACCCGGCGCGCGGCGCCCTCGCCGTCGGCGGGCACAAGCTGGCCATGGCCAACCGGGCCGATCTGCTGGAGCGGCTGTGCGTGGCGCTGTCCCGCCCGGGCGTCGACGGCGTGCTGGCCACCGCCGACATCCTGGAGGACCTGCTGCTGCTCGGTGCCCTCGACGGCAAGGTCGTCATGGGCTCGATGAACCGCGGCGGGCTGGCCGGTGCCTCGTTCGAGCTGGACGACCGCTTCACCGGCCACCGCCCGCAGGACATCGCCCGGCTCGGCTTCGACGCCGGGAAGCTGCTGCTGCGGGTCGACTACGACGACGCCGGATCGCTCAACACCATGCTCACCACGGCCCGCGCCATCGACGAGATGGCGGAGCGGCGGCTGCCGGTGTTCGTCGAGCCGTTCATCTCCCGCCGGATAGACGGCAGGGTCTCCAACGACCTGAGCGCCGAGGCCGTCACCAAGTCCATCGCGATCGCCTCCGGGCTCGCCGGGACCTCCGCGTACACCTGGCTGAAGGTGCCGGTCACCAGTGACCCGGACGAGATGGCCGCCGTCATGGAGACGAGCACGCTGCCCGCGGTGCTGCTCGGCGGCGAGGTGGGGAAGGACCAGGAGGGGGCGTACGAGAAGTGGCGCAAGGCGCTGCGCCTGCCCACCGTCCAGGGCCTGGTCGTCGGCCGCTCGCTGCTCTACCCGGCGGAGGGCAGCGTGGAGACCGCCGTGGACACCGCCGTCGGCCTGCTGTGAATCGGCCCGCTGTTGAATCGGCCCGCTGTGAATCGGCCTGCTCTGCATCGGCCCCGGAACCGGAGGAAACACTGACGCCATGACCACCAACGAACCTTCCCTTGGCTTCCACGTGCAGGCCGGTAAGGCGGCCGACGGCCCGTATGCGCTGGACATCGATCCCGGGCGGGCCGGCTGGGACTACTCCAGTCTGCGCGTGCTCGACCTGCCGCCCGGCGGCTCGCACCAGCTCGCCACCGACGACAGCGAGTGGATCGTGCTGCCGCTCAGCGGTGGCTGCACGGTGATCACCGAGGGCGAGACCTTCGAGCTGCACGGCCGCGACAGCGTGTTCAGCGGGGTGACCGACTTCGCGTACGTCCCGCGCGACGCGCACGCCACGATCGCCAGCGGCGCCGGGGGCCGCTTCGCGCTCACCGGCGCCCGCTGCGAGCGGCGGCTGCCCGCCCGCTACGGGCCCGCCTCCGCCGTCCCCGTCGAGCTGCGCGGCACCGGCAACTGCTCGCGCCAGGTCAACAACTTCGGCGCCGCAGGCGTCTTCGAGTGCGACAAGCTCATCGCCGTCGAGGTGCTCACCCCCGGCGGCAACTGGTCCTCGTACCCGCCGCACAAGCACGACGAGTGCCGCCCCGGCGAGGAGAGCGAGCTGGAGGAGATCTACTACTTCGAGATCGCCGAGGCCCACGGCAACGAGGGCGTCGGCTACCAGCGGGTCTCGCCCTCCGGCCACGGCCGCAACACCGATGTGCTGGCCGAGGTCCGCTCCGGCGACGCCGTCCTCATCCCGGACGGCTGGCACGGCCCCTCCATCGCCGCGCCCGGCCACGCCATGTACTACCTCAACGTCATGGCGGGCCCCGGCGAGGAGCGCGCCTGGCTGATCTGCGACCACCCCGACCACGGCTGGATCCGCTCCACCTGGCCCGACCAGCCCGTCGACTCCCGCCTTCCGCTGTACGAAGCCCCTGAAGCTCCCGCAGGAGACGCCCGATGACCACCCGCCGCCTCACCGTCGCCCAGGCCCTGGTCGAGTTCCTGGCGCACCAGTACACCGAGCGGGACGGGCAGCGGCACCGTCTGATCAACGCGACCTGGGGCATCTTCGGCCACGGCAACGTGGCCGGGCTCGGCCAGGCGCTGCTGGAGGCCGGGCAGGACACCATGCCGTACCTCCAGGGCCGCAACGAGCAGGCGATGGTGCACGCCGCGGTCGGCTACGCCCGCCAGTCCAACCGGCTCGCCGCCCAGGCCGTCACCACCTCCATCGGGCCCGGTGCCACCAACCTGGTCACCGGCGCAGCGCTGGCCACCGTCAACCGGCTGCCGGTGCTGCTGCTGCCCGGCGACATCTTCACGACCCGGCCCGCCGACCCCGTGCTCCAGCAGCTGGAGGTGCCGTACGCGGGCGACGTGTCCGTCAACGACGCGCTGCGCCCGGTCTCCCGCTACTTCGACCGCGTCGTACGCCCCGAGGCGCTGATCCCGGCCGCGCTCGCCGCGATGCGGGTGCTCAGCGACCCGGCCGAGACCGGCGCGGTCACCCTGGCCATGCCGCAGGACGTGCAGGCCGAGGCGTTCGACTGGCCGGAGGAGTTCTTCGCCGACCGCGTGTGGCGGGTGCGCCGCCCCGCCCCGGAGCACGCCGAGACCACCGCCGCCGCGCAGGCGATCCGCGCCGCCCGGCGCCCGCTGGTCGTCGCGGGCGGCGGCGTCCACCACAGCGAGGCCGAGGGCGCGCTGCTGGCGTTCGCCGACGCCACCGGCATCCCGGTCGCCTCCACCCAGGCGGGCAAGGGGTCGCTGCGCCACGACCACCCCGCCGACATCGGCGGCATCGGGCACACCGGCACCGCCGTCGCCGACGACCTGGCCCGCACCGCGGACCTGATCATCGGGGTCGGCACCCGCTACAGCGACTTCACCACCGCCTCCGCGACCCTCTTCGCCAACCCGGACGTCCGGTTCCTCAACCTCAACATCACCGGCTTCGACGCCCACAAGCTGGCCGCCACCACGTTGGTCGCCGACGCCCGCGCCGGTCTTGAGGCGCTGACCGCCGAGCTGGCCGGTCACCGGGTGGACGAGACGTACGAGGCCGAGTACCGCACCGGCAAGGCCCGGTGGGAGCGCCTGGTGGACGCCGCGTACGCCGCCGAGGACCCCTCCGCGCGCCCCTCCCAGACCCAGGTGCTGGGCGCGCTGGACGCGGCGGTCGGCGACGACGACGTGGTGATCAACGCGGCGGGCTCGCTCCCCGGCGACCTGCACAAGCTGTGGCGGGCCCGCTCGCCCCGCCAGTACCACCTGGAGTACGGCTACTCCTGCATGGGCTACGAGATCCCGGGCGCCATCGGCGTACGGCTCGCGGCCCCCGACCGCCCGGTGTGGGCGCTGGTCGGGGACGGTACGTACCTGATGATGCCGACCGAGATCGTCACCGCGGTCCAGGAGGGCATCAACATCAACATCGTCCTCCTCCAGAACCACGGCTACGCCTCGATCGGCGGCCTGTCGGAGACCACCGGCGCCGAGCGGTTCGGCACCGCCTACCGCTTCCGGTCCGCCGACGGCCTGTACACCGGCGATCCGCTTCCCGTGGACCTGGCCGCGAACGCCGCCTCGCTCGGCATGGACGTGCTGCGCGCCGCGACCGTGGCCGAGCTGCGGGAGGCGCTCGCGGCGGCCCGTGCCTCGGACCGTCCCACATGTGTCTATGTGGAGACCGAAACGGGCGACACAGTGTCGGGCGCACCCGACGCACAGGCGTGGTGGGATGTGCCCGTAGCCGAGACCGCGACCCGCCCGGCCGCCGTGAAGGCCCGCGAGGAGTACGACCGGCACGCCGCAGGCCGCCGCCGCCACCTCTGACGTTTTTCGAGAGAAAGGCTCCGCACCCATGAAGACCGTCAACCACTGGATCGGCGGAAAGTCCGTCGAGGGCACGTCCGGCAACCACGGCCCGGTGTACAACCCCGCCACCGGCGCCCAGGACACCCGGGTCGCCCTCGCCTCGGTCGAGGACGTCGACGCGGCCGTCGCGTCCGCGAAGGAGGCGTACCGGTCCTGGGGCACCATCTCGCTGTCCAAGCGCACCGCGATCCTCTACAAGTACCGCGAGCTGCTGGACGCCCACCGCGACGAGATCGCCGAGCTGATCACCGCCGAGCACGGCAAGGTGCACTCGGACGCGCTCGGCGAGGTGGCCCGCGGTCTGGAGATCGTCGAACTGGCCTGTGGCATCGCCGAGAAGCTCAAGGGCGAGCTGTCCACCCAGGTCTCCACCGGCGTCGACGTCTCCTCGATCCGCCAGCCGCTGGGTGTCGTCGCGGGCATCACGCCGTTCAACTTCCCGGCCATGGTGCCGATGTGGATGTTCCCGGTGGCCATCGCCTGCGGCAACACCTTCGTCCTCAAGCCCAGCGAGAAGGATCCGTCGGCGTCCTACCGGCTGGCCGAGCTGGCGGCCGAGGCGGGGCTGCCGCAGGGCGTGCTCAACGTCGTCAACGGCGACAAGGTGGCCGTGGACCGGCTGCTGGAGCACCCGGACGTCGCCGCGGTCAGCTTCGTCGGCTCCACCCCGATCGCCAAGTACATCCAGTCCAAGGCCGTCGAGCACGGCAAGCGGGTGCAGGCGCTCGGCGGCGCCAAGAACCACATGCTGGTGCTGCCCGACGCCGACCTGGACTTCGCCGCGGACAACGCGATCAACGCGGCCTACGGCTCGGCCGGTGAGCGCTGCATGGCGGTCTCCGTCGTCGTCGCCGTCGGCGACATCGGCGACGACCTGGTGAAGAAGATCGCCGACCGCGCCGCCAAGCTCCGCATCGGCCCCGGCAACGACCCGTCCTCCGAGATGGGCCCGCTGATCACCAAGGAGCACCGGGACAAGGTCGCCGGTTACGTCCACGGGGCCGCCGCCCAGGGCGCCGAGGTCGTCGTGGACGGCACCGGCTACACCGTCGAGGGCCACGAGAAGGGCTTCTTCATCGGCGTCTCGCTGCTGGACAAGGTCCCCGCCACCGCCGACGCCTACCGCGACGAGATCTTCGGCCCGGTGCTGTGCGTGGTCCGCGCCGAGACGTACGACGACGCCATCGAGCTGATCAACTCCTCGAAGTGGGGCAACGGCACCGCGATCTTCACCCGCGACGGCGGCGCCGCCCGCCGCTTCCAGCTGGAGGTCGAGGCCGGCATGGTCGGCGTCAACGTGCCGATCCCGGTGCCGGTGGGCTACCACTCCTTCGGCGGCTGGAAGGACTCGCTCTTCGGCGACCAGCACATCTACGGCAACGACGGGGTGCACTTCTACACCCGCGGCAAGGTCGTCACCACCCGCTGGCCGGAGCCGTCGGAAGAGGTCGGCATCAACCTGGGCTTCCCCAAGAACCACTGATCGCCTGACGGTCGCGTCCCCCGTCGGTCCCCGACCGGCGGGGGATTCGCCATGCCGGATTCGCTGGTGTCGCAGCACAACCATCCACCCCTGATGTAGGTCTTCTTGAGTGTTCGCCCGAACAATGGGCACACGACCACATTCAGGGGGATCTCCTATGCTTCGTACCCTTCGCTGCTCCGCGGCCGCACTCGGCCTCGGGCTCGTGCTGGCCGCGGGCGCACCCGCCACCGCCGCCCCGCACGGCGTGAAGAAGACCGATCCGAACGGCCGCTTCACCGCCGAGGAGATCCACCACTTCCTGGAGGGCTTCTACGGCAACCACGGGCCGCGCCCCTGGGAGCGCGAGAACCTGGTCTCCGACCAGCTGAAGGAGCGGATCGCCCAGACTCCCGACTACGACCTGCTGCTGTGCGCGCAGAACGAGCCGCGGGACATCGAGGTCGGCGAGGTGACCACGGCCCAGTCCGCACGGGTCGGCTGGGCGACGATCACCACGCACTGGGGCCAGGGCTCGCCCAGCTCCTTCACCGCGTACGTCGACCTCGACGCGACCCGGCCCATCGAGCTGCTCGACGTGGACTGCGCAACACCCGAGGGCTGACGCGGGCCGAAAGGGCGGGTACGCGAGGAATCGGCCAAAGACGGCCGGTTCCTCGCTTGCAGATCAAGGTCGTAGTCTCGCCGTATGAGCTGGTCACACGCGCTGAAGCAGACGGCCCAAGCGGGTTTGACGATCGAGCGCATCCGGCTGGAGCCGCTGGTCGCGATCCGTGGCGCCTGCGGTGTGGCGATCGTCATCGGGCTGACCCTCTGGTTCGGCTCGCCGACCCTCGCGGTGTCGTCGGCGTTCGGCGCGTTCTCCGCCGGGATCGCCATCTTCCAGAAGAGCTGGCGCCCCCGCCCGGAGCTGGCGCTGGCAGCGGCGACCCTGCTCGCGGTCTCCACCTTCCTCGGCTATCTGGCCGCCGCCCACGTCGCCACCTTCGTCGTGATGCTCGCCGTGTGGACGCTGCTGACCGGCATGTCGTGGGCGGTCGGCCCGGTGTCCGGGCTGGTGTCGACCCAGATGGTCGCGGTGATGCTGGTCACCGTCACCCTCCCCACCTCGGTGCTCGGCGCCCTGGAGCACGCCGCGCTGATCGGGGTCGGCGGGGTCGTCCAGGCCGCGCTGATCGTGCTCTTCCCGGTGCGGCCCTGGGGCGTGCAGCGCGACGCCCTCGCCGACGCGCTCGCCGGCGTGGCCGACTACGCCCGGCGGCTGCGCCACGACCCGCAGGCGCCGTTCGACCCGCAGCCGCTGATGGACGCCCGCAGCGCCGCCGCCGTCACCCCGCGCGCGGCGAAGCGGCG